>CALRLV020000192.1:0-5983 GCA_943368895.1 Ferrovibrio terrae | reverse complement strand
GGACCGCCTTCTTATCTTGAAACCTGTAACTTGGCTTATTCGCCAAAGCCACGGCCGTCGGTGCGCTCGGCAATCCGGGCCGACTTACCGCGACGGTCACGCAGATAGTACAGCTTGGCGCGGCGGACTTTACCTTTGCGCACCACGGTGATCGACTCAACGTTTGGCGAATGCAGTGGGAAAACCCGCTCTACACCTTCGCCGAAGGAGATCTTGCGAACCGTGAAGTTGGCATTGATGCCACCGCCAGAGCGAGCAATACAAACGCCTTCATAGGCCTGAACGCGCTCGCGCTCGCCTTCTTTGATCTTCACGTTCACGCGCAGGGTGTCACCTGGCGAAAATTCTGGGATGGACTTGCCTTCGGAGACGCGTGCGACTTCCTCGGCATCGAGTGTTTCGATGATATTCATGTCAGCTCACCTTGCACGATTCCTACTTAAGACTTTGAAACCAGATCAAAAACTCAAGAAGGCCGCGGCATTGTTGTTGTCAAAGAGAACTTTGAAGTTGAAAGAAGACGCGCGTTTATACGAATGATCAGGCTTTGTCACCCTTATAAACTGCCCAAAGGTCGGGGCGACGGGCTTCGGTAACCGATTCAGATTGCTGCTTTTTCCACGCGGCAATCTTCGCATGGTCGCCAGACATCAGAACGGGCGGGATATCATGGCCCTCAAAGCTGCGCGGCCGTGTGTAGAGGGGATGCTCTAACAGACCAGATTCAAAGCTCTCCTCGCCAAGGCTATCGGCATTACCCAAAAGGCCTGGTAGCAAGCGGACACTGGCTTCCACCAGCATTTGCGCGGGCAGATCTCCACCTGTCAGCACAATATCGCCAACCGCGATTTCTTCCATCTCGCGGGTTAAAATGGCGCGCTCGTCCAACCCTTCAAAGCGGCCGCAAAACAGCACGACACCCGGGCCTTCCGCTAATTCGCGCACCCGGGCTTGAGTCAAGGGCTTGCCACGTGGGGTCAGATAAATCAGGGGGCGGCCATCAAGTGGCAAGCTGTCGATCGCACGGGCCGCCACATCCGCTTTCATCACCATGCCCGCGCCACCTCCGGCCGGGGTGTCATCCACTTGCCGATGTTTGCCATCGCCAAACGAGCGCAAGTCGACCAGCTCCAAAGACCACACTGATTTTTCAAGCCCGCTGCCGATCAAGGACGCACCAAGGGCGCCGGGCCAAGCCTCTGGGGTTAGGGTGATGACGGAGACGGAAAAGGGCATGCCTTCTTTTAGCCTAGCACAGCGCCACTGCGAAGCCGCGCCGCACATTGCCTTGCATCCCCTGCGAACCCAGACGTGACGGCCCAGAAAAGCCGCGCTAAAGGGTCGACATGAACATTTATTTTCTGGGAATCGGTGGGGCGGGCGTCAGCGCTTTGGCCAGCGTCTTGCAGTCGCAAGGTCATCAGGTCACCGGTTCAGACGAAGGGGTCTTCCCGCCCGTATCGACTTATCTCGACCAAGCCGGCATTACCTATGCCAAACGCTTTGACGTGGCCAACCTTCCGGAGAAAATCGATGTGGCCGTGGTGGGCACCACCGCTAAAATGGACCCGGCCACCAACCCTGAACTTGCTGAATTACATAAGCGCGGTGTGCCTTGCTATAATTTCGCGACCTACCTCGGCCAATTCACGCAAGAGCGCGAGAATCTGATTGTCGCCGGCAGCTTTGGCAAAAGCTCCCTCACGGCACTGGTCGCTTTCCTATTGCGCCACGCTGGGCAAGATCCCGGCTGGTTCATCGGCGCGATCCCGCTTGATTTGCCAAAAACCGGCCATGCCGGGACAGACCCACTCTTCATCATGGAAGGCGACGAATATATCGTCAGCCTGCAAGATCGCCGTAGCAAGTTTGAACTTTATAGCCCCAGCCACATTCTGATTTCTTCTATCGTCCACGACCACATCAATATGTTCCCGACGATGGAGAGCTATGAGGCCCCGTTCGCGAAGCTATTCTCGGCTTTGCCTTCCGTAGGCCTGCTCATTGCCTGTCACACCTATGAGCCAGTCCGTCGACTGATTGGAGACCGGCCTGCAATTTGGTACGGCCTAAAGCCAAACCCCGGCTATTATGCCGATAAGATCGTGATTGGCGAAGTCACCCAGTTTGACCTCGTTTGCCCAAAAGGCGAACGGATCGCGTTAGAGACCGAGTTGTTAGGCCTCCATAATATTGAGAATATTATCGGGGGAAGCGCCTTCGTGTTGGAACGCGGCCTCATGACAGCTGCGCAGGTTCAAGCCGCAGTGCGTGCGTTTCGCGGTGTCGCTCGTCGGCTTGATAAGAAAACCCAGACCTCTTCGGTTCCGGCCTATGAAGGCTTTGGTTCCTCCTTTGAGAAAGCCCGCTCAGCCATTGACGCCATCCGCCTGCATTTCCCCGCCAGGCCCTTGGTCGTGGTGTTTGAGCCGCATACCTTCTCTTGGCGCAATCAAGATGCGTTAATCTGGTATGATCACGTCTTTGAAGGCTGCGATCAGGTTCATATTCTGCCGCCGCCAAAAATTGGGGCCGCAAGCCAAAGCCAATTGACGCTGTCAGAAATTCTCTCCCGCGTACATGCTGCAGGCGTTTCGGCTCAAGGTATTGAGGATACACACACGTTTCTCAAGGACATGCCGACGAGATTGAAAGGCGATGAAGTGGTGCTTCTACTCTCTTCAGGCCCGCTCGACGGTTTGGCAGATACGCTACCCAAACGCCTCGACACATTATTTGGGGACCGGACTGATACCTGATGAACTTCGACCATTTGCCCGTTGATCCCCATGCCTATGCCTCTTTTTTGCTGATCATGGCAGGCATGGCCGCAACACCAGGACCAGCCAATCTGTTCGCCTTGGCAACGGGCTTGGCCCAAGGCCCGCGTGCTGGCCTTTGGGGTGTGTTTGGAATGAACGTTGCTTCATTGGTGTGGTTTGTCTTTGCCGCTCTGGGATTGGGCGTCCTGATGCGCCTCTATCCCAACGTGTTTTCCATGCTGGCGATACTGGGCGGGCTTTATCTGGCTTGGCTTGGACTTAAAGCTCTCCGGGCCGCGCTATCCAAGGAAACACAGGGCTTTCAGCTCGCCGGTCAGTCGGCTGGCAGCAATCCGTTCAAAGATGGCTTCCTGGTGCAGATCAGCAATCCAAAAGCACTTTTGTTCTTTACCGCCGTCTTGCCACCCTTCATCGATCCGCAGCGCGACACCATCCCGCAATTGGCCATGTTTGCGGCGGGCACCGTGCTCTTTGATACTTTGACGATGTCGATGTTTGCTTTGGCAGGGGGGTTGATGGCGCAGCAATTTGCGCAAGCCCGCTTCGCCCGTCTCTTCTCAGCCATCGTTGGTTTGCTGCTGCTCAGTACGGCTACCATGATGTTGCTCAGAACCGTGCATTGATCGGACATGCAAACCGCGCCATTGAATGTTTTTTCATTGAGGTGCGGGCATGGCCAAAAGACGATCCCCAGAACCCATTTCTGCCATCGAGGACCGACTGCTGCGCGCGTCGGTCGCTCTGGGCGATAGCCTCGACAGCATCTCGATGCCAGAACTGGCCGCCGCTTCCAAAATCGCCGTAGGCACGCTGTATCGGATAGCGCCGTCCAAGACCGCACTTGCAGAGCTTTTAGACGCGCGCGCTCGGGCCCATTTCGATCGCCACGTCTTCGCGCCCTTTCCAGCGCGACTGAGCTTGGCGGAGCGATTTCATTTGATGTGGTCGCGCCTCGCCGAATTTGCCCTCTCAGAACCTGACCTAGCGGCCTATCTCAGTCGCAAGCCGATGGCTGCCGACAGTGCCTTCATCAAAGCCAGTGCGATCTTTGCCCGCGACGGGGCCACAACAGGCGAGCTTAAGGCTTTCAGCGGCGAAGAATTGGCGGCAATCGTCTGGGGTCCGCTGTCAGCCCTCTTGCGCAACCATGCCTGTTCGGTGGAAAGTCTCAAGCAACTCGAACAAGCGGCTTGGGATGGTCTACGTCGCATATAATTCAGGGAGACGAACATGACAGGACGTATGGCCGGCAAAATGGCCTTGATCACCGGGGCTGCCCAAGGTCTAGGCGCAGCAATCGCCACTATGTATGCCAAAGAAGGCGCAAAAGTTGTTGTGACCGACATTAATGGCGCGGGCGCGGAGGCAACGGCCGCAGCCATCAACGCGCTCTATCCTGGACACGCCACCGCCTTCCAACAAGATGTTTGTTCCGAACAGCGTTGGATCGAAATCGTCAATGCAGCCCATGATGCCATGGGTGGCCTGAATGTCTTGGTCAATAATGCCGGGATCGGCAGCCTTGGTTCGGTGGAAAGCGAAACTTTCGAGAACTGGAAAAAGGTTATGGCGGTCGATGTCGATTCCGTCTTCCTCGGCTGTAAATATGCGCTGGGCGTCATGAAGCCTTACGGCCCCGGCGCGATCGTCAATATTTCGTCCATCGCGGGCCTAATCGCTTCGGCCAATTATGCCGCCTATAATGCCGCTAAAGCCGCCGTTTGGTTGTTGACGAAGTCAGTCGCCTTGCATTGTGCCCGCAAAGTTCCCGGCTTCCGCTGCAACTCCATCCACCCAACCTTTATCAAGACGCCGATTTTGGACGGGATGGCCGGCTTGGTTGGCTCGCAAGAAGAAGCTTATGCAAAGCTCGCCCGCCAGGTCCCGCTGGGCCGCTTAGGTGAGCCTGACGATATTGCTTATGCCGCAGTTTATCTGGCCAGCGACGAAAGCAAATTCGTAACGGGTGCTGAATTGAAAGTCGATGGTGGCATTTCCGCCATGTAGGCCGAAAGCCTAACGGACAATCACCGACAACAGAACCACACGCGCAATGCCGTTGCCGACGACGCGGTCGGTAACGGCTTGCATGCGCTGACCTAATATCTGAGTATCGGGCACGCGGCCCGGAATAAAGAAGCTATTGACGAATTCTTGCGCCACACCGCGCCAAGCCGCGCGGAGCGCTGGGGTCGCCGCCTGTGCGCGTTCGCGCTGGGGAATAGCACTCACCACAATCCCCATGTCGATCTGCATCAGCCCGACCGGACGAAATTGGCGCATAATGCTGGCGGTGATTTGGTTTGAGCCCAAAAAGCCAGCTTCATTCCCGCCTCCTTTGGGAACAGGTTTGGCAGCCCGGGCACTCGAAACGCCTAAAGCAGCGGTGGAAGCCAATGCAAATGTCGCGGCAGCCGCAGATTTTGCTAAGCGCCGTCTGCTCAGATTTTGGTTCGAATCAGTCATAGCAACGATTTTCGGCGAAACGCGTTAAAGAAACGTGGCAAATCATTTCAGGCTGCATTAGGTTTAGTGCAGGAGGATATGTTTTGGCGGGTATGGTGGACATGGCGGCCTTTAAAGAGCCGGTCATTATTCTAACGGCTGCAGCCATTGTTGTGCCCCTCTTTCACCGTTTTAAAATCAGCCCTGTGCTGGGATTCATCCTGTGTGGCATCATCTTAGGACCTTCAGGCTTGGGTGGGCTCGCCGTTCAAGATCCTTGGCTTAATGCGTTTACGATCCAAGACCGCGCCTCGATCGCCATGATGGCGGAAATGGGGATCGTTTTTTTACTGTTTGCAATTGGCCTTGAGCTCTCGTTTGAGCGCCTGAATATGATGCGGAAAGTCGTGTTTGGCTTGGGCTCTCTACAATTAGGCATTTCCGCTCTCGCCATTTTTTCGGTCTGCTACTTCCTGCTGGGCACCACCGGCACAGGTGCAGCCGTAATCGGCCTTGCCTTATCTCTTTCCTCAACCGCTGTTGTGTTGCAAACCTTAGCTGAGCAAAAGCGCCTGACCAGCCCCACCGGACGTGGGGCCTTTGGGGTTCTGCTCTTCCAAGATTTAGCCGTCGTGCCAATCTTGTTTGCGGTCTCCATGTTGGCACCCGACCGTATGGGTTTAGGCGTTGTCGGGCTCGTGCAGAGTTTGGCCCTAGCCGTCCTAGCGGTGGCATTGACCATTGTGATTGGGCGA
>CALRLV020000191.1:0-5992 GCA_943368895.1 Ferrovibrio terrae | reverse complement strand
TCAACCTCAATACGCTCACAATTCCAGCTTCCAACTATTGGAACCCGTTTGGTCCGACAATATTTGCCAACGGCCAAACTAACCCCAATCGCCTGTCTGGTTTGACCAACGTACCGACCACAGGCCTAGCCATCACTTTGAACCAATATCGCTTTGTTGACGCGGGCTATCAGACCGTCAATGTCGACAATTACCAAGCGCGCCTGCTGGCTGGTCTGAAGGGCGTTTACCGCGGCTTCAACTGGGAATCGGCGATTGTTTACTCTGAAGCCGAAGCAGAAGACGTGTCCGACGCGGTCAATTCAACTGCCCTTCAACGTCAATTGGCTCTTTCGACACCTGATGCCTATAACCCCTTTAATGGCGGTTGCTTGGATCAAACAAGCTATGGCGATTGTACGCCAAGTTCCAAAGCCGCCATCGACGCCATCACTTTTAAACTGCGCCGTGAGTCGCGTACAACTTTGAGCATGGCAGACTTTAAAGTCTCCAAAGCTGACCTGTTCCAGATTTGGGGCGGCGATGTTGGAATTGCCTTTGGTTTAGAAGTTCGCGCTGAAACCCAGCGCGATAATCGCGATGCCAATTTGGATGGCTCCAACCCATTTGTGGATTCGGTAACGGGCGCGACCCAGTTGAGCAATGTCATTGCCGTCAGCCAAAACCCCGACACCAAGGGCAAGCGCAATGTGCAGGCCGCATATGTCGAGTTTGCGGTGCCAATCGTCTCCCAATCCATGAACATCCCGCTCGTTCGTAGTATTGACCTTCAGATTGCCGGTCGCGCTGAGAATTACAGCGACTTTGGCAGCGTCGTGAAGCCAAAGGTGGCTGTCGCCTGGGACATTGTCGAAAGCCTGCGCTTCCGCGGCTCTTATTCGGAAGGTTTCCGCGCGCCAAACTTAGAGCAAACCAACACCAAGACCTATGGCCGCTTGGCAACAAACAACGACTACATCCGTTGTGAAGCGGATTTGCGTGCCCGCCGGATCACGACGTTCGGGGCTTGTACGCGCAGCATTGGCTATTCGCTTCTGTTGTCGGGCAATCCAGACCTACAGCCTGAAGAAAGCACAAATGCCTCTTTCGGCTTGGTGTTCCAACCGAAGTTCCTGCCAGATTGGGCGGGCAATTATACCTTCACCGTGGACAAGTGGCGGATTGAGCAAGAGCGGATCGTTGGCCTCTTCGGTGGCTCCAACGCCGTCGTGCAGGACTATCTCGACCGTCTTGGCGGGAAGACTAACCCACTTGTAACCCGAGCTGCGCCCAATGCCGATGATATCGCCCTGTTTGCGGGCACCGGCATCACGCCTGTGGGCCAGATCATTTCGGTCAGTGATCGGTTCGTCAATTTGCTACCGCAAGAAGTTGAGGGCGTCGATTTTGGCGTAAAGTGGCGCTTGAAGACCAAAACCGCCGGGACCTTCCGTGTCAGCCTGAATGCGTCGAACTTGACGAAGTTTGGGCGTGAGCCAGGCCCTGCTGTTGATGCTCTGTTTGCGGCGCGCGCTGCGGGCACGATCAATGCGGCAACGCCATTGCCCGAGTCGTCCAACCTTCTAGGTCTGAATGGTCGCCCAGAATGGCGAGGCTCGGGTTCTCTGACCTGGAGTCGGGGTGAGTTCCAAATTGGCGTCTTTACCCAATATATAAGCGCTGTGGACGAGACAGGCTTTGTGGATGCCAATGGGGTGCCTTGGGAAGTCGATGCGCAGCTGACGGGCAATCTATACTTCCAATTCGAACCAGAGGCGAAAAAGGGCTGGGCATCCAACACGCGGTTCCGTGCAGGCGTTCGCAACTTAACCGATGAGAAGCCACCTTTAGCATCATCAGGCTATTTGGGTTCGCTATATCGTCCATATGGCCGTTACCTCTATTTCAGCACTTCCAAGTCATTCTAAATCGAACCGGAAAACGAGGGGCGAGATGAGACGACACAAAGAAGACCTTGGCCGTTTTGGACTTATCCTGCTGGCCCTGACTGTGGTCTGTTATCTTGTCCGCCCGTCGTCCACTACGGCGCAATCGATCCCGACAGGTCAATCATCGCCAACACCTTGCCCAACTTTTTTGCCGAGCGGGACTGAATGCTTCACGGGTACATCAGGCGCAGGCGCGCCTTACTTCATCGCCATGCCGAAGGACTGGAACCAAAACCTCATTCTGTTTGCCCATGGTGGGCCGCGCCTTGGGACACCGAAACTGGCAGAGACAATTGAGGACTTAGAACGCTTTGAAGTTATGGTGCGTGAAGGCTATGCTTGGGCTGGCACCACGTATCGGCGGGGTGGCTATGGCGTAAGGTCTGCCGCTGAAGATATAGACCAGTTGCGCGCCCTTACTTGGCAACATTTTGGACGGCCAAAACGCACAATTCTGCATGGCCAGTCTTGGGGCGGGAATGTTGCCGCAAAGGCAGCAGAACTCTATGCGATGGATCTGGAGGGCAAGCGCAATTTCGATGGCGTGATCCTGACCAGTGGCGTCTTAGCGGGTGGTACCAAGGCCTATTGGCTGCGTTCTGATCTCCGCGCGGTCTATCAATTTTATTGCCGCAACCACCCAAGGCCAAACGAAACCCACTATCCTGTCTGGCAGGGCTTGCCCGCTGGTGCCACCATGACGCGAGCTGAGCTTGCCGAGCGTGTGCGCGAATGCACCGGGATCGGAACAGCCGTTTCGCAGCGAACAGCAAAGCAAAAGGCTAATCTTCGCAACATCACTTCGGTTCTGTCGATCAAGGAAGAACAAATCCTTCCCAATCTGGCTTGGGCAACCACTACGTTTCAAGACATGATTGGGCGTCTGAACGGGCGCAATCCATTTTCCAATCAGCACGTTACCTATAAGGGTTCTGACAATGACCGGGCCTTGAATGCGGGTGTGGAGCGTTTTGCGGCAGACCCGACCGCCGTTGCAGAACTCGCTTATGACAGTGACCTGAGCGGCTTGATCGTCGCCCCGGTCATAACGGTTCACGGCATTCATGATCCGGTTGCCCACGTCTCCCATGAGGCGGCCTATCGGCGCACAATTGAACAAGCGGGACGGGGTGACTTATTAGTGCAGAGCTTCACAGATGAAGCCGAGCACAGTCGCCTGAGTGTACCAACTTATCCCACGCTATTTTCTGCCATGTTAAATTGGATTGAGACCGGGCAAAAGCCCACTCAAGCAACAATCAAGGCCGCCTGTCCGGCTTTTGCCGAGAAATACAAAGAGCCGTGCTTGCTTGTCGTGCCATATACACCCGCCTTGAATGGGTCCAGATTTTAGTCGTGGAGAGAGGAGGGGGGCTTGGGCGCATAGACCCAAGCCCCTTGATTTTCCCCTTAGCGGAACAAGGAGAGTGCTGTCTGCGATGAGCCATTGGCGATCGACAAAGCTTGCACACCCAATTGCTGTTTGACTTGTAGTGCTTGCAATTTGGCGCTTTCTTTGGCGAGGTCCGCATCCACAATGGCCCCGATCCCGTTGGTCAAAGCGTCTTGCAGTTTGCCAATGAAGGTGCGGTGAACTTCCAAGCGTTTGGCACCGGCCCCCCACGTCGCGAGGCGGGTCCCCAGGTTATCAATCGACGCATTGACCTGACCCAGTGCCGTTGTCGCGTTGGCGGTTGTGTCAATTGCGGAAGCGGCAGCCACGGTGATCGTGGTCCCGCCAAGCGCCAAGCTGGCCCCTGCAATTGTAATCGTGTTGCCACCTGCAGCGTCCCCGAGAGAGACGGCGCTGTTTGGGGTGGCCGCAATCATGTTGGCACCATCAAAGGAGGCATTCGCAATAATGCTGGTGATTTGGTCGCGCAGTTGAAGGTAATCTGCATTCAAGGCTGCTTGGGCAGAAGCAGAGTTACCTACTTGGGTGGCGGCCAATGCTTTGCCCTTCATTTCGTTGAGGAGCTCCATGACGCTTTCGCCAGCTGCAATGCCGGTGTCGAGAATGGAAGCTGCACGATCTGCAGACTCGCGTACCCGGTCATAAGCCGTAACGTCGGAACGCATTTTGTTGGCAATGGCAAAGAGCGCGCCATTATCTTTGGCAGAAGAAACCTTGAGGCCTGTTGCAATCGCATTTTGCGACCTGTCCATTTCTTGATTGGTGCGGTTCAAGGTCTGCAACGCGACCATGGCACCTTGATTGGTATTCACGCTGATCATTCTTGATCTCCATAACTATACTGATGACATGCCGTTCAGGCATGGAAGTCGTTCGGACTCGGCGTGATTTTGCAAATCGCGGGAAAATTTTGCTTTGCGAATTCAGGTCAATTTTATCTAACTGCCAGTAATACCAAGTATTAAGGCGCCCATATCGATAACAATTCTGTGGGATTCATGTGATCGGATAGAAATTTGGTAATTATAAATACTCTACACGAATCTGTGTTGCATTTAATCTGTTACGGCTTGAGAATATCCGTCTAATCTTAGATTAGATTTCAATTTAAATCGCTCGACTGGGCTTCTGGCCTTGCCTTAGGATCGCGCATCTGTCGCTGGCAATAAACCTGTCGCGCGCGCATGGCGGCCATAGACCAGTTCAAACAACGGTCCTGCCATCAAGGTCGTGACAATCGCCATAACCACCATGATAGAGAAGAGGGCAGGTTCAATGATGTCACGTTGTAAGCCGATATTGAGGATGATGAGCTCCATCAGGCCGCGGGCATTCATCAAGGCCCCAATTCCCATGGCGGTGCGATTGTCTTCACCCGTCGCCCGGGCGGCAACATAACAAGCCAGACCCTTCGCGGCGATTGAAATCACAAGAATGACCATAGCGATAAAGAGCAAATGCCACGTATTGACGAGCGTCAATTGGGTATGCAGGCCGGAATAGGTGAAAAAGAGCGGCAATAATAAAACCGCTGTAACGGGCTCAAGCTTTTCCCTCAATGTCTCTGAGAACTTGCCCTTGGGCATGACTGCGCCCAGAACAAAGCCACCAAAAACGGCGTGTATCCCAGCAATATCCATAGCAAAAGCACAAAGCGCAAAAGCGATCAGGACATAGGCAAGACTGATTTCGCTGATACCGCCGTCGCGCTCCATCATTTTGGCGAGCGGGGCTGTCAACTTCCGGCCAAATAGGGCCATGAAGATCGCAAAGGTAAAGGCTCCTCCGATTGCGACAATCGCCACCATGGCACCGCCGCCAAAGCTTGCCAACACGATGGCGAGCACGCACCACGCCCCCGCATCGTCAATTGCGCCAGCCGAAAGCGCGAGGGTCCCCAAGGGTGACTTGCTTAGGCCTTTTTCATGGATGATCCGCGCCAGCATGGGGAAGGCGGTGATGGCGATACAGGCCCCCATGAAAAGTTGGGCTTCCCAGGTCGCGAGCTTGTCGTGAAAAAGGCCGGGTGTTTGTAAGAGCCAAGGGGTAATTAGGAATGCGCAGACAAAGGGAACAGCGATACCAGAAATCGAGACCGCTGCCGCGCTCTTGGCTCTAGATGCAAAGTGCGAGGTATCAAATGTCAGACCCACGATGAACATATAAAGGCCAACGGCCAATTGCGCCCCGACAAACAAGATGGGCTTGGACTCCTTTGGAAAGATCAGGCCCTGCAGTTCTGGTGCTAAGAGACCAAATAAGGATGGGCCGAGGCAGACCCCAGCGATCATTTCCCCGACAACTTGCGGCTGACCCAAAAACCGTTTGCCAATCCAACCTACCACCCGGCAAGCTAATAAGATCACAGCCAATTGCGCGAAGAAGACAATGCTCAGCTCTTGAGGGGTCATAAGGGCTTTGGTCTCCAAGGATTCACTAGGCAGCTTTTTGGGGCGAGGGCGTGGTTGTGCCAGAGGTGACCTCTGCGCACAAGCTTAGCATAGGGCTACGGCACACAGGGACTCGTTGCCCTTTAGTCGAAGCCTCGGCTCCAAAAAATCCAAAAAGTCTGTTGGCTTATCAAAACCCTTTATTGGAAGTTAGCCAAAGAAAAGACATTCTTGGACCTAAACTTTTGGCTTCAAGTTTC
>CALRLV020000190.1:0-6027 GCA_943368895.1 Ferrovibrio terrae | reverse complement strand
AAACCGCGCTCGGCCAAATTGTTGGCAAAGCCATTCCCCGTGAGGCTGTGGCCCCCACTATCGAACGTCTCACCGACTTCTATCTGGAAAACCGGAACAGCGGTGAATTGTTTATCGATGCCGTTGAACGCCTCGGCAAGGCGGCATTCCATGATGCCGCCTTCCAAACCGACACCACCCAAACTTCCCCCTCCCCCCAAATTCAGGAAGCAAACTGATGAGCACTTTGTTGAAACTCTTCTCGGTCAGCGAATTGTGGACGCTTCCCCTGCCAGAGGGTGCGTTCCGCCCCGCCCCAGCCCCAAATCCTTTGCCGAATATGGAATTGATCAATCAGGGCCAAGGCGATGTGCGCAGCCTCATTCGCCCAAACGTCAAGCAACCTGAAGCCCCCAGCGTCTCTGCGTGGGAGCACGGCACTTTATTGACTCTGCCTGAATGGTTGGCGCGCGATGGCGCAACTTCTGACGCACCTGTTGGGATCGTGCTAATGCCAACCGATGACCCATTGGCTTTGGTGGGGCGCTTAGATGGTGTGGCAGTGATCGCGGTTGAGTTTGCCAAGTTCAGCGATGGCCGCGGCTATTCGATCGCCACCCTCTTGCGCTCGCGCTTGGGCTTTAAGGGCGAAATCCGTGCCGTCGGTGATGTTTTGATCGACCAGCTGTTTGCTATGGCTCGCTGCGGCATTGATAGCTTTGCCTTGCGTGGCGACCAAGATGTGGAAGCTGCAAAGCGCGCGTTTGAAACCTTCCCCGCTGTCTATCAGTGGGCGGCAGACGAGCGCGACTTTGTGTTGGCAAACGAGGCCAATCTGGAAAGAGAAGCTGCGTGACCGGTCACGTCTATCTGGTTGGCGCAGGGCCAGGTGCTGCGGACCTGTTGACGGTTCGCGCGCTGCGCCTAATTGAACGCGCCGACGTTATCCTCTATGATGCTTTGGTAACTGACGAGATTTTAGCCCTCGCCCCGCAAGCCAAAATGGTGCCGGTTGGCAAGCGCGGCGGTCGCGTCTCTATGGATCAGGCCTTGATCAATCGCTTGCTAGTATCCACAGCCACAAAGCACGGTCTTGTGGTCCGCCTTAAGGGTGGTGATCCGATGCTGTTCGGCCGGGCACATGAAGAGATTGAGGCTTGCGTGCAAGCTGGTATCCCCGTTTCGGTCGTGCCCGGGATCACTGCCGCCTTTGGCGCTGCGTCGGCTTTATCAACATCCCTTACTCAACGCGGCCTTTCGCGCTCGGTGACTTTTGTGACCCCAACGGTGGCGCGCGGCAGCTTAGCTTCGCCAGCGTGGGCTAAAGCCGTTGCCGCAGCAGATACCTCTGTCATTTATATGGGGCGCGGTGACGCGGTTTGGATCCGCGACAGCCTGCTCGGCTTGGGATTACCCGCCACTTTGCCGGTTGTGTTGGCTGAAGACGTCTCCCGACCCTCCAGCTTCACTGTCAAGGGACCTCTATCAGACTTACCAGACTTGGCCTTGAAGGTGGGCTCTGGACCGGTGCTAATGATGATTGGGGAGGTGTTTGCGGCGGCAGAAGTGGATGTTGAGGTTCTTGGCGTGTCGCCTACCCCGGTTGGAATGGTTAGTTCGGCTAAAGCTAGTTAGCAAAAAGGCAAGTTTAGCTTGTCTGCGGCAGCAAACCTCGATCCTCCTGGATGGTGACCATGTAGAGCTCCTCCAAGCCTTGCTGCAGGGGAGAGAAGCCATTGCCTGGATCGTTCTCCGAGAGTGCGTGTAAAACCGTCTCCCCCGCAAAGAGGCGCGTGGCGATGATGCGGAGTTCGGATTGATACTGTGCGACCTCCGCCCGAGGTACGACTTTGCGCCAGACCTTGCCATCTAAGCCCGCGATCAAGTCAGATGTATTACCCTCTAACACAATGCGTCCCCCTGCCATGATCGCCATATTGGGGCAGAGATCTGAGACATCTTCGACTATATGCGTCGAAAGGATGATAGCAGCCTCATCACTTAGGCTCGCCAGGAGGTTGAGAAAGCGGGCGCGCTCCTCCGGGTCCAAACCAGCAGTCGGCTCATCCACGATGAGCAGCTTAGGGCTCCCAAGCAAAGCTTGGGCAATCCCAAAGCGTTGCCGCATACCTCCAGAAAAGCTGGCAACTGCCTTCTTGCGCACGGCCCAAAGATTGACTTGGTTTAGCAGCCCCTCGATCATCTCTTTGCGCTCTCGGGGTTTGGAAAAGCCCTTCAACCGCGCAAAGTGGTCTAGCAAGTGAAGTGCACTGACACGCGGATAGACACCGAATTCCTGTGGCAGATAGCCGAGCTGAGCGCGCAATTGCGCAGGATGTTTGATGACATCGATCTCGCCAAACTGAATAGCCCCCTGTGTTGGCGTTTGCAAAGTCGCAATCGAGCGCATCAAGGTAGACTTGCCCGCGCCATTCGGCCCCAAAAGACCAAACATGCCCCTGGGGATTGTCAAGCTTAGGTTTGTAATCGCCTTCACCCCATTGGGATAGATGTGCGACAGGTCGGTGATGGTAAGCATAGTTCGGCCTGCCTATTTTGGCTTCTGAGATGGGAGGAAATCATGGGGTGGGAAGGGGGCGGAGGCCTGTCGTCTGCTATTCACGGCACCTTTGCCGCCAAACATTTCAGCGTCGCCAACCCGCGCACTGCTTACCCACTTGGCTTCAGGCAAAGTAAACTGGAAGTATTGGAGAGAGCGTGTCAGATCGGCGCTAAATGCAGCCGCCTCTGCTGACATAAAACAATTCTTTATTAGGGCTTCATCGTCGTTAACGTCATTTATTTTTCTAATTTCGTCGCGCTTTTCCTCATCGCATGGAACAGAATCGAAGAATCTAATATGCGCGCGGCCGATGGCAGCGTTTTGGACGACCTCGCCGATCTCACTAAGGCTTTCAGTCCATGCTGCCGCTGAAACTTTAACATGTGAGCCGGACCCTTTTTGCTGATTTGCCTCTAGTTGGCCAATCTCGCTGTTCCATGTGACGCGTTCATTGAAAAGCTGATCGATTAGCAGGTGCAACTCTGGCTTCGCAGCTTGTTTCAGGGTCCCTAAAAGGTCTTCAACAGTTGGAAGGGTCCGCTCGGAAGAAGCGTAGCGAGTCAGAAAGGAGCGTAGCGCGGCATCGAAAAGTTTAGATCCGATCTCTTCGCGGATTGTAAAAAGTGCCAATGGGGCTTTGCCATATGCGAGATATTCCTCTCCCTCCATCGTTGCCAATGTCGGTTCGCCTACTTTCTCTTTGCCACGCTCAAATTCATAGGTGCGTAAAGCTTGACCCATGAGGGTTCCATAAGAACTGTTTGGAATGAGTTCCTTTAACGCAACCCAAGAAGTCATTTCGGCTAAGCCCTCCGTAAGGACAAGAGCACCTGGACGCATGGGCGGAGCAATTTGATGCCCCCACCACATGTGTGCAACCTCATGGGCGGTCGTTTCGGCTAAATCGTTCTCATACCCGTCCGCTTCAATGATCTGCAGCCATCCCCCATCCTCATAAAATGGTACTGTCCCAGCATAGGCTTGGGCGGCAATATCTACTGCTCCATAGGATGGGGTTTGGACGATGCGCAGGACACCGAACGGATACGGGCCGTAAAGTTTCGAGAAGGTCTGTAGTGACGTCCTCATTGCGGTCATGATCGTTGAGAGATTACGGGTGAAGCCTGGTAGATGATAGATTTCCAGTTCCACCGGGCCATTATCCAATTGGATCCGTTCGCGTTTCACGACATAATTGGCCGACTGCATTGCAAACAAGTTGTTGATTTTGACAGGCGGCCGAAATTGCCGCGTGACTCTGCCATCCTTGATGGTCTCCCGCACCAAGATACCGGGCGCCACAGGGATTTGGCCGACGTCTGTAGACACGGTTATGTCCGCGTCGACCCAGCCACTTCCCGGCGTATAATAATTCTCATCCAACATGGCCTGCGGCAATGGCCGTTTCTCAGGCAGGCCCTCCTTCTTGCGTTCCTTCAAGTCCGTTAGCCAAGAGTCTCGGTCAATCCGAATGCTAGGGACCAATTGTGTGCTTTCGATAAAGCTACCATTGGAGACAACCGCAGTAAGTGGATCAGAACTCGCTACCGTATTCCCGTCAAGCGCGCTCTTGAAGGTGAGGTCGCGCGTCTCGCCTGGCGCAAGCGGCTTTGTGAATGTCCAAATGGAGATGCCATAGTCTTTGATTTTTTCCTTTAGCCTAGCATCTGGCATGGAGGCAGATTTCAGAGCAATCGAGCTATGGTTCAAAATGAACTGGGTCAACGGGCGATTGGTCCGATTTTCCAGCGTGAGGATTCCGTTTGCAGTAGCAGTAACTGCCTTAGGCCGAATGTCGACTTCAAGCTTGATTGCAATAATTGTCGGGCCCGACCATGCTTCCAAAGGAGCGAGATCACGTTCTAGCTGTGCCGCCCATTTTTTGTATTCGCGATCCGTGGAAAAAGAATTGACCACATTGGTATGATAGAAAATCCAACCACCAGAAGCTGTGCTCGCGACTAAGAAGATGGCGAGGGCAATTCCGTTGGCTGATCGGAGCACCATGGGTAATGCGACTAGCCTTGGCCTAAGTCGTTGCTCCACGCCGCGCCGCCACATCAAGACTGCGCTCATTAGGAATATGCTGGCGACTAAAGTCCAGTGAAGCTGGAGCCAAGCAATGTTCCGCCAAAAATGAGCTTGTCCATTGAAATCGCTCAGGGGCACCGATTCAAAGAGCCCAAAATCCAAGAGGATATGACCGAAACCTGTCAGGTCTGTTACAAGACTGACACCTATCGCCAGCGCAAAATAAACCACCCAGCCCCAGACTTTATTGGGCGTAACACAATGACAGAATAGGGCTAGCGCGCTGAATTGAAAAACACAGAGTGCCAGCGGAAGCCAAAGCCAAAGCGCAATCTTCCCAACTTCAAATAATGGATAGCCTTTGGCTGCTTGCGCGACCAGACCAACCACTGAACCAACCAGAACAAAGGTCATGGTCGCAAAACAGATAACGGCCAATTTAGGGAATACATAAACCCAAGTACCGCTGGGCGTTACATCGATCAGCTCATGAATGCGTCTATCTGTATCTCCCCATACCAATTCGGAAGCGAAGATGGATGCGGTCAACACGATCAAGAGCAGAGAAGGATTATAGAGCTCTTTCACCAGCAGACGTGTCACAGGTTCGATGCCCCGGTCACCAAAACTTCCGGTATTGTTCGCGAAGGTCCAGAACAGATAGATGGAGCCGGCGATCAACAGGCCAAACGCAGGGCTGATAACGATGCGCTTAAGGTCTAAGGTCAACCTAGCCCAAATCTGGGTGCGCAGTGCCGCAAAGTCCATCTTGGTTTGATAACGCTTCAACCGCCCAGCCTCGGGCGACAGCTGCCCAGCATCTGCATCAACGCGACGATTGCCCCAAAGGCCTCCGCGGGTCCCCTGGAGGAGCCAAGCCGCAAAAAGGCTCAAACCGCCCACACTTAGCCAAAGGGTTCGATTTCGAAAGAAGTCCGGCGACAGCTTCAAGAGCTCTGTATTGCGCTCATGAATCGAGAGCGTCTCACTGGCAATGTAGACAGACGCATATCCCGTCCAATCTAAAACATGGCGCATTTCCTCATAGCCGCCAAACTCAACCTTGGTGAGCGTGAAAACCCACGCCCCAATCAACAAAGCAACTATGATGTAGGAAACAAGGGCAGAGCGCGCCAAAGTGCCGACAGCAAAGAGAATGCAGGCCGCAGATAGCAAAGTTGTCGCCATAATTGCAGCAGGCTGTAATAAAGCCGCTAGCTTAAAGTCCGGATATTTGTCGGCAGGCAGACCTGGCCAGTGACAGACCAGCCAGATCAACAGGATATGAAATGCGTATATCAGCGCGATTGGCAGGAAGGCGCCGAAGAACCGGCCGAAGACATAGCCGGTCCTCGTCAGAAGTGTTGCCTTCAGCAACTCACCGCTGCCCAGCTGCAGGTCGCGCACAACCGCTCCTCCTAAGATGGCGGTCATAGGGATCATTAGTCCAATGA
>CALRLV020000189.1:0-6089 GCA_943368895.1 Ferrovibrio terrae | reverse complement strand
GCCATGCGGGCAGAAAGGCTTGCGACCGTGTCGCCGGCCCGCACCGTTACGATCTCCAGCTCACGCGGGCGCAGAGCGGCAATTTCGGTCGCTGACAATTCGCGGAAGGTTTGCGTGATGGGGAAGGTGGGTGACAGGCCATCGGCTGGGCCCATCATCACAAAGTGAAACGCCCGCCCATTGAGGTTGTAGGCAATGACACCCACATCGACAGGACCAGAGCGGGTTTGCGCGCGGGCAAGCAACGTCACCGTCTGCATGCCGTTGGTTGTACCTGGTGTCGCAAGCCCCAAAGTGGCTGGTGTCTGACCCAAGGTCTCCTTAGCTTTGGCAATCGCATAGGCATCTAAACCGCCCGACAAGGCGTTGCCACCTCCAAAGCGACCTTTGAGGCCATTTGGTCCTTCAATTTCAACGGCTTCGGTGGTGTTGTTGAGAGAAAAGCCCTGCGGTACCTCAAAGGTGATTTTCATACTGGGATGGGAGAAGCGCCGACCATCGACAAAGCCTTGTTCTGGGTCGTCGCCCACACGAAGGCCTGCTAGGGCCGTCAAATAGGGCCGCACCAATTCAGGCGGCACGTCGCGACTTGCTTTGGCGGCTCTCGCCGCATTAGTCGTACGGGTGACTCGTTCAGTCGTAATCGGATGGCTGCGCGCCCAAGTCGGCACATCGCGCGACTGGCGGTTTTTGACCTTAGCATCTAGGGCTTCTTGGGCTGCCAGGGCCGCCAACATGTCAGACGCCGCATAGAGATTATAGCCATTGGCCTGCAGATAGCGCACGCCATAATCGTCGGACTCATTTTCCTGCTTGCGCGAATAGCTGAGCGTATAGACCTGCGCCAATTGCCCGGCGGTTTGCATGATTTCATCCGACTTGGTGGCAATACCCAGCGCAATCGCGCCTAGAGTGGACAGGGTGGAGGCTTGGGTCCGCTTGAGCGAATGCTTGCCGACAATATGGCCGACTTCATGTCCGAGGACAGATGCCAGCTCGTCTTCGGAATTCATAATCGCCATCAGGCCGCGCGTGATATAGATATAGCATCCAGGCACGGCAAAGGCGTTGACGACGTCTGAATTGATCACGGTGAAGGTGCATTGGTCCTTCAGCCCTGCCGTGTTTGCGACTTTCGCACCGACATTGGACACATAGGTCGCGACTGGGCCTGTAATTGCACCGCCAAATTGGGCGACAATCTGGGGATGTTGTTTAATGGCTTGGGCGCGTTCATTCGGCTTGATGATTTGTGCCGCAGCCGGAGTGGCGACATGTGCAGCGACAACAGCCAAAACCCCTTGAAGAACCCAATTCTTGCGCATCACCCACCTCCAAATTTGGCGCTTATGATGGCGGCATTGGCTTGATCTGGCCAATCAAATTCGCAGGCTTGCGGCTATGACTTTCTATGACTCGGCAGTAGCTTGCCTCCTGCAATACGTATGCGCTTCAGCCTGCAAATGTCGTTGGCAGGCTGGATGAAGCCCTATAGAAGCCTAATTACGAACTATCACGCCTAGCTGATCGAGTGTTCTATGATTGCCGATAAAGACCGTATCTTCCTGAACCTCTATGGCCGCCATGATTGGCGCTTGGAGGGGGCTAAACAGCGTGGCGCGTGGAATGCCACCAAGGATATGATCGATGCCGGTCGCGATTGGATCATTCAGCAGGTAAAAGACTCTGGCCTCCGCGGCCGGGGTGGCGCAGGCTTCCCAACGGGTCTCAAATGGTCCTTCATGCCCAAAGAGGTCAAAGACCGGCCGCATTATCTGGTCGTCAATGCCGACGAGTCCGAACCAGGCACCTGTAAAGACCGCGACATGATGCGCCATGATCCGCATTTGCTGATCGAAGGCTGCTTGATCGCCTCTTTCGCCATGCAGGCGCATGCCGCCTATATCTATATTCGCGGCGAATATGTGCTGGAGCGCGAGCACCTCGAAGCGGCCATCAAAGAAGCCTATGAAGCTAAGCTGATTGGCAAGAATAATATCCACGGTTGGGACTTTGACCTCTATGTCCACCATGGGGCGGGAGCTTATATTTGCGGCGAAGAAACCGCTTTGTTGGAAAGCTTAGAAGGCAAAAAGGGCCAGCCTCGCTTGAAGCCTCCTTTCCCAGCCAATGCGGGTCTCTATGGTTGCCCAACCACGGTCAATAACGTCGAATCAATTGCTGTGGTGCCAACCATTCTGCGTCGTGGTGCCCAGTGGTTTGCAGGCTTTGGCCGTCCAAACAACACGGGTACGAAAGTCTTCTGCGTCTCGGGCCATGTGAACAAGCCCTGCAATGTCGAAGATGCCATGTCGATACCGTTGAAATATTTGCTGGAACAGCATTGCGGCGGCGTGCGCGGCGGCTGGTCTAACCTGAAGGCCGTTATCCCCGGCGGCTCCTCGGTGCGCATGATTACGCAAGAAATGGCTGAAGATGCTTTGATGGACTTTGATAGTCTGTCGGCCTTGAAGTCGGGCCTTGGCACTGCGGGCGTGATCGTGATGGATAAGTCGACCGATCTCATTAAGGCAATCGCGCGGCTGGCCTATTTCTATAAGCACGAAAGCTGTGGCCAATGCACGCCTTGCCGCGAAGGCACTGGCTGGATGTGGCGCGTGCTGGAACGTATGGCTGTTGGCCAAGCCGAACACCGCGAGATTGACCTGTTGCTGGAAGTAGCTGGCCAAGTTGAAGGCCACACAATTTGCGCTTTGGGCGACGCTGCCGCGTGGCCAGTTCAAGGCCTCATCTGGCGCTTCCGCGGTGAGATAGAAGAGCGCATCGACCGCTATCGCTTGGGCAAGCCCCATGTGATGGGGGCTGCTATCGCGGCGGAGTAGGTGGTTTAAACTTTCCGCCAAATTTGCATAGCTCCCACGTCGTTTTCATCGTTTGACGAATAGCTAAGTGCGTGCCCAAATCCTGACTTTAGGTGAGGATTTGGCGATGGGTTGGGAGCGGATCCGTCGGGACTGGCGATGGGCAAAGCTGGCCTTGGCGTTAAGTGCTTTGGCGTTTACGGTAGGCTGCACACTTCTGGTCGGCCCATATCCATCCACTCGCGATTGGCCGTTTGGGCCGGAGGTGAGCGAAGTTACATTAGAGCTGCAGCCGCTCGAATCCATGTTTCCTCCACCACAAATAATTCGTCTGTCGCGCACCCTAGATGGCATCCAGTTTTTTGCTTCGTCACTTGGCGAAGGCGACTTAAATGGCCGAATTTCAATAAAATATCTGGGCTCAAATTCTCTAGGCCGCGTCTATGGCTATGCGATCCCACAGTCCGACCTCCCAGATAACACGGAGGGACGCAAAACCAAGTCTGAACTTCGCATAGTACGAAACCGAGCAGCCTCCGCATATTATGGTATGATGATGGTGAAAGCGACTCTGAGTGAAGCATCAGATCACGAGCTGGCGTTCCAAGAGCCAGTCTGTGATGAGGTCTCGGCAGAAGAATGCACCTATCACACCTCTGCCGCCATTTGGGCTTTGTTGGCTGCAAAGGTTCCCGAGATGACGCTTGAAAATATGGCAATTTACACTGTTCGGCACTAGGCATTGGGGAGCACGATCAGCGCGTCTCCACGACGCGAAACACGTCGCCCGTTCCCGCATCTCGCACCAAATCAACGCGCACACCATTCCAATGATAGTCGAGGTGCCGGCCTTGGGTGGGGTTAGAGGCGCAATCTGGATAGAAGAGACCAACACACTCCCCACCGATATGACGGACACTGGGATAGACAATCCCATCTGATCCTGCCGTCCTAAGTGTCGCGGCCAGAGTTTGCGAGGCGAGATATGTGTCTGGATCAAGAGCTGATTGATGTTCATGTTCGCCTGACCTCAGGTCGTGAAAGCTTGCTTCTATGGACAGGATGATTTCGCGAAACTGCGACGTCCAACCCGGCGCTTCTGCCGTCCGCGCCATGAAGCGGGCATGATGGTGGATGGTTTCAAACAGCGCCGTGTCGAACTGGGCCGCGACATAAAGCACGCCATAGCTGCCATTGCTAAAGCGGCTGGGTCGATCTGGGCTGATATGAGTGAACGGGGCCATGAGATAGCTGGCCCCCGTGCCACCAACACGGCGGGCTGGCGGCACGAGATCAAGATTGCCAATCGAGGCCATGAGGCGGGGATTGGTCTTTTGTTCGGCCGAGATCAGCAGAGCCCAATCTTCGGGTGCAGCAATATCTTCAAACAAATCAATCGGTTGGAAGCTACTTCGGATGATCCGAAAGGCGCTTTTCCAACTGACCTTGGCGAGAGGCAGATCGGCCACCTCACTCACCAGCCCGCGCGCTCTGCATCGAGATAGCGGCGAACGCGCATCAAGTCCGTCAATTCCCCGCCCAGCATGATGTCGAGCGCACTGGCCCCGTCAAAAGCTGTGTTTGCTGATTTGACCCATATATAGCCGCGCGCGGGTTCGCTGAAGATGATCCTAAGCGCTTTGTGGATGCCTAAGAGATTTGAGAGGCGGGCCCGTCCGTCCCGTGACAAGCGACCCGGCCCCTCTGCCTTCCAACGACGATAGGTACGCACGGGCATGTCCACTAAAGTGGCACCCTGTTCGTCTGTCACACCCCATTTGCTAAACAGATTGAGGGCAGCCCGAAACATGGCCGCCCCTTCATCTTGGGTGATGGGCTCGGCACGGAAGGTGGGGCCAGATCTCTCAATGCGCTCTAACGCCAACATGGGTTTCTCCATTTGGCAGTAGATATATTAAAAGCTGCCATTTGGCAATGCAAAGTTGCAACCCACACCAACAAAGACATCGACAAGTATGCAAACTGATCTAAGCAGAATGATCGCCAGCAAACGCCTGTAAAAGTGCATCGCCTCTATGAAACAGCCCTGCCAAGCCTGTCTGAATTTGCGCCTGATCCTCGCGATCATCGCACCCCTATGCTTAGCGGCGTGGATCGTTTTGGCGCTGGTTTATGAGCTTGCTGTATCTGGCTGGATTTTTGCTGGTTTTGGGGTGAGTTTGGCGGTGGCAATTTGGGTCATAGCGTCGTATCTCGGCGGACGGCGGGTCAGCTTGGCTGAGTCTGTTTCAAACGATGGGGCGAGAAGATGACGAAAATCGTCGTCGATGGAACCGAAGTAGATGTGCCTGGCGATTACACGCTGTTGCAAGCGTGCGAAGCCGCAGGGGCAGAAATTCCACGGTTCTGTTATCATGAGCGTTTAAGTGTGGCTGGTAATTGCCGCATGTGTTTGGTCGAAGTCAAAGGTGCGCCTAAGCCTGTGGCGTCTTGCGCCCAGCAGGTCAAAGACCAGCGCCCCGGCCCAAATGGTGAGCCACCTGTTGTTGTCACTAAGTCTTCGAAGGTAAAGGCCGCACGCGAAGGCGTGATGGAATTCCTGTTGATCAATCACCCGCTCGATTGCCCAATCTGCGACCAAGGCGGGGAATGCGACTTACAAGACCAAGCCGTGGCCTTTGGCCGAGCTGGTTCGCGCTATGATGAGAATAAGCGCGCGGTTGAAGAAAAGAATATGGGCCCTTTGGTCAAGACGGTGATGACGCGCTGCATTCAATGCACACGCTGCGTCCGCTTTGCGACCGAAGTGGCTGGCGTGTCAGAGCTTGGGGCCATTGGCCGCGGCGAAGACATGGAAATCACGACTTATCTGGAACAATCCTTGACGAGTGAGCTGTCTGCCAATGTGGTTGATCTTTGCCCAGTTGGTGCGCTGACCTCTAAGCCTTACGCCTTTAATGCGCGTCCTTGGGAATTGAAGAAGACTGAAACCGTCGATGTGATGGATGCAGTCGGCTCCAACATTCGCGTGGATGCGCGTGGCAATGATGTGCTGCGTGTGTTGCCGCGCCTCAATGAAGAGATCAATGAGGAATGGCTGTCGGATAAGTCGCGTCACGCGGTCGATGGCCTGCGCCGTCAGCGCCTCGACAAGCCTTATCTCAAAACCAATGGCAAATTGGCACCGGTCAGCTGGCCGCAAGCTTTGGAAGCCTTGGCAAGCCGCCTCAAAGGGGATGCGGCTAAGATCGGCGCGATTGCTGGTGATTTGTGCGATGTGGAAGGCCTGAAGGCCGCCCTCGACCT
>CALRLV020000188.1:0-6125 GCA_943368895.1 Ferrovibrio terrae | reverse complement strand
TGACTTCGGTATGTATGGGATCGCTGATCCTCGCTGCTGCGGGCCTTCTCAAAGGCTATAAAGCAACTTGTCATTGGGGCGCACGGGAAGCCTTGAATGAATTTGGTGCCATTCCAACCGATGCGCGTATCGTGAAAGATCGCAACCGGATCACCGGGGCGGGTGTGACCGCTGGATTGGATTTTGGCTTACAAATGCTCGCGGAGCTACGCGACACGACCTATGCGCAAGGCGTGCAATTGATGGCCGAATATGATCCACATCCCCCATTCAATGCAGGCTCACCCCATACCGCGCCCCTGCATGTTAAGGCGCTAATTACACCCATGGCCAGCCCGTTTGAGGCAGAAGTCCGCAAGTTTGCCAAGACCTGGAAGGGCTAGCCTTTTGAACCGCGCGCTCTTCAATCGCTGGCATACCATCGGCTTTGGCGTTTTTTTAGACAAACAAAACGCGGAGAAAAAATCATGCGCCATTTAGGCAAAATCATCCCATTAGGTCTGGTCGCTTTGGTGGCCAGTTGCGGAGCGCAACCTACGACGGCAGGCAAACAAGATCCGGGTGTACAAGCATCAGACAAGGCTGAAGCGGCCGCCACAGAATCTGGCACCAGCAAAACAATTGGCTCCCTTACTGTCTCAGAGGCCCGTAGCCGACCCACATCTCCTGGTGCCACAGTTGCAGGGGGCTACCTGACCATCACCAATGCCGGAGCACAAGCTGACCGCTTAATCCGTGCAGCAAGCCCGCGTGCAGCCCGCACAGAACTGCATGAAATGGCGATGGATGGCACCATGATGACCATGCGTCCTGTGACCTCAATCGAAGTTCCTGCAAAGGGTAGCGTTAAATTGGAACCCGGCGGATTCCACCTCATGTTCCTCGATATCCCCAAGCCTTTTGTTGCCAATGAGACCATTCCGGTTAGCCTCACTTTTGAGAAGGCTGGTCAAGTTGATGTCGAGCTAATCGTGCCAGTCCAGGCAGGTCAAAGCGGCCCGGTGTCAGATCATGGCGCGAAAAACTAATCGTATGACCCAGCCCAAGAACGCCAAGAATCTTGGGCCGCAGCAGGATCAGAATCCAGGCCTCGGCTGGTGGCGGCGCTTGTCTTGGATAAGCTTAGGCGTTGGTCTGATTGTAATTGCTGGGGCATTTGTTCATCGAATGACCAGTCCAGCACCCATTCCCGCAGCTTCCAGCTCTTTGGCCAATTTGGGGCAAGGCGTTGATGAGGTCAGCCTGAGCGAGTCGACCGGCAAGGTTATTCGTTGGGGCGATTTGAAGGGGCAGCCACGCGCCCTGTTTTTTGGCTTCACACGGTGCCCTGAGATTTGCCCAACCACCTTAAACGAGTTGGATGCCGCCATCGGGCTCGTTGGCACCGAAGCTAAACGATTGCAAGTTCAGTTCGTCAGCGTCGATCCCGAGCGCGACACCCCGGAATCGCTCAAAGCCTATATGTCTTGGTTTAAGGGCAATGCGCGCGGCTATACTGGAACACCAGACCAAATCGCCAAATTGGCCAAGGGCTATCGGGTCGGCTATCGCAAAGTGCCCCTCTCAAACGATGACTATACAATGGACCATACGGCCTTGGTCTATCTGATCGACACCAATGGAAAGGTAAAAGATTTCATCGTATATGGCGCTGGGCCAGAAAAGGCAGCGGCTCAGATCAAAGCCTTCCTTAGCCAAACACTTTAGTGCTTCATGTTGTCGGCTATCCGCATGAAGTTGCCGAAAGCAGACCTTCTCCTTTCGGCCAACTCTCGCCGAAATGCCGCCGGTCTCAAATGCGCCAAGGGTTGCCATTTGGGGCGGGTTGGCGGTTGCTCGAAAGCCGACATTCAGACGCCCGAAAAGCAAGATGGTTTACAGACCTGCTTCTCTAGTACCGTCGGAAACGTAATATCATGCGGTTTCATCTGACATTTTCAGCGGCAAGAGTTCGACACCCGAGTATTTGAGTTTCCGAATTTCCGCCGCGAAGACTTCGTCACATTCGATTTCGCCTGCCCCTCGATACTGAATCCCTTGAACATCGTTGTTATCAATGACCCAGCTGATATGGTGGGTTCCCAGCGCATTTGGCCTCATTAATACAAGACCATAAGATGACGCTAGGATCTCCCAAGCCCTCAATCTATTGCCATTGCCGAGTGGTTCATCGCGGTAACTGGCATTACCATTGGCCGCCATAGCTGGCACGTCATAGACTTGCTCTAAGAAGCGGCAGTTAAGCAAGTTCCAGAAGTAGTATTGGCAGACATCGGTTCGTACTTCTTTGGTTTTAAAATCCCGAAACTCAACCGGCGAAAACTGGCTGCGACCGGGCTCTAACTGCTCGACAATATTCTTAAATTCTGCGCTAACAATCCAATAGCGCAAAAGTCCATTCAGCGAATGTGGGTTTGGTTGCCGTATCTTGCCTTTGAGGTAAATGAATTTTGTGATCCGCCACTCTTCTTCTTTCGGAACAATCTCACCACGCCGTAACGCCGGCATATAAGTCTGGCCCGGATGCATCCAACCTGATTGATCCTTGCCATCAAATAGATAGCCATCTGTCGAGCTTATGCCGTCGGGCAAACCAAGGTTTGGCGTGGCGTAAAAGGCGTTCGTTTGCTTTAGACGATAATACATGTGGCCTTCCCCCCAGCCCACTCAGCGCCGTCCAACGAGCACTTTTGAATATTCAATGTTCTTCAGCTTGATTGCATCCAAGCGCTTCTTCAGCGCATCGGAGATGAACCAGTCACCGTAATAGTCTGGAGCAACCCAAAAATGGTGCCCTTGAATTAATGTTTCATCAGCCACCAAGACCGAATCTCGAAAGTCTGGTTCTAGTTTAAGCTTGTTTGTGTATTGGCTGATGGCCTTATGCGCCGTGCTTTGCTCAATGATCAGCGTGTTATAGAGATGAACACGCGGATTGAAGTTGTAATAAATCATTTCTGAGGGTCGACCGTCCTTATAGCGCACATCCACTGGTTCAGAGAATTGGTGGAGACCCACCTCAAACTCTTCCAAAACAGCTCGGAAACGATCACTGACGCCATAGAAACTATCTAAGTTAATGATGTCGGGAAACACTTTTTTGGGTGTCCGGTGAATGGCCGATTGTACAAACAGCTCAGATGGAGCAAAGCCCGGCATCGCGGTTGTGCAAGGTATCAGCGGCAGACTTGCCTCTTCGTGCAATTTTTTGCGCAAAGCATAAGTCTCCGGCTTACAATCAAACGCCGTCGAATACTGGACAGAATTCTTTACCCGCGCCATCCAAACCATCACGCCAATCCTTTCCTGCTAATCGCTGGGTGGGCGTACTCGTCGCCCCGCGGGCCAGCGCCTTTGCGAATTCAATGGCTCAATAATTAGCATAATCAGGTGAATATTTGCCTTATGGAATCTCTAACGGAACAACCCGACGCCAAGAGCGATTTAGAAGTGCGTCGGTAGCGCAACCCTCAAAGAACGTCCGCTTTAACCGCCCACGCCCCCCAAAGCAGACCAGCCGCTATCGGCCAATTGTTGCCTTTCACACAATAGACTGGACCATCTCGTTCTGCGCGGTCTTGCATCTAGCTTTCCACTTAGACGGCCTTTGCTGCAGGCTATGCCTACGCAAAGGCTTCGTTCGAGTGTGTACGCGCAAGATGGGGCGTCAAGGGGCGCGCCGATGGCGCGTCGGCGAAGCCGATTGCACCCCTTGACACCCCAGTTTGCGCAGAAACAATTGTCGGGCGGCTTCAAGGCAAGCGGAGCGACGGGAGGTGCCAGCCCCGCCCCTACAACATCGCCGGAATAACACGGTCGGGGGGCTTGTGGCCGTCGGCGAAGGTTTTGATGTTGATGATGACCTTCTCGCCCATTTCGGTGCGGCTCTCCATCGTGGCAGAGCCCATGTGCGGCAGGAGCATAACGTTGGGGAGTTTTTTGAGCTTTGGATTGATTGCAGGCTCATGCTCAAACACGTCAAGGCCGGCACCTGCCAACAGGCCCTTGTCGAGCATGCGGGCAAGGGCGGCTTCATCAATCACTTCGCCGCGCGCGGTATTTACCAGATAGGCGCTGGGCTTCATCAATTGCAGGCGCCGCGCCGAGAGCAAGTGATAGGTTGCCGGCGTATGCGGGCAATTAACTGAAATAATATCCATCCGCGACAACATTTGGTCGAGGCTTTCCCAATAGGTCGCCTCCAACTCTTGCTCAATCGCGGCCGAAACGCGGCGGCGGTTGTGGTAGTGAATCTGCAGGCCAAAAGCCTTGGCACGGCGGGCGACAGCTTGGCCAATCCGACCCATGCCAACAATGCCCAGACGCTTGCCAGCGACCCGGCGACCCAACATCCAAGTGGGCGACCAGCCTTCAAATCCATCAGCCTCAACCACGCGCACCCCTTCCATCAGGCGGCGCGGGACGGCGAGGATCAGCGCCATAGTGATGTCGGCAGTATCTTCGGTCAAAACGCCCGGCGTATTGGTTACGGTAATGCCGCGCTGGATCGCTGTCGCCACATCCATATTGTCTACGCCTGCCCCAAATTGCGCGATCAAGCGCAAACGCTCTCCTGCGCGGGACAATACTTTGCTGTCAATCTTATCGGTCACGGTCGGCACCAAAACATCGGCGCGGCTGACGGCATCGACCAATTGTTCATAGGTCATGGGCGTGTCGGTCGCGTTCAATTCGGTATCGAACAATTCTGCCATCCGTGTTTCCACAGGTTCTGGCAATTTGCGGGTGACGATGACTTTGAGTTTTGACTGAGGCATAGCCCTGTGTAGCAAGGCAAAGCGCAGACGCCAAGCGACATCGCAGTGATCGCTGAAATCTCGTGCTTACCGACAATTTTAGCCCCTAAATTAAGACCCTGTTCACCTTCATCGGCCAGATGAAAAGAGGGTAGGCTTTGTCAGGGAACGCGATAAAGTCGTTGTTTGGGAACTCGTTGCGCACGATGGGTAAAGTGAAAGCCATCCTCGCCAGCCTTGCTTTGGCAACCACCAGCCTGGGCGCTGGGTATGCGTTTGCTGGTGGCTACCCCCCTTTCAACCGTTTGGCGGGGGAAACACCGTCGGGACAACCCGTCCCGCGCTTTGTTTCTTTGAAATTTTCCAACATCAATGGTCGCGCAGGCCCAGACAAGGATTATCCCGTCCGCTGGGTCTATAAGCGCAAAGGCTTGCCCGTTCGTGTGGTTGCCGAGACCGACGATTGGCGCCGGATTGAGGACCCCGATGGGGCTGTCAGCTGGGTGCATAAGCGGATGCTGGATGGACGGCGAACCGGAATTGCACGCCCAGCGCGCGATATGCGCGTCGCCATGCGCGCCGACCCCAGCAGCGATACCCGCGTGGTCGCCTATATTTCTGACGGCGTGATCGTTGAAATCACAGAGGAACGTCCTGGTTGGCGCCAAGTTAAGGCTGGGCGCTTCAAGGGTTGGGTGCCCGCTTCCGAGCTTTGGGGCGCTGACAATTCGCGTCATCCTTAAGGGATAGCGTGCTTGGCGAATGGCCTTGCGCCATGCTAACGCCCTTGTGAAACATTTTGTAACAGGACGGCATCCCTTTGACGCAGACCACCGATACGACCATCCCCGCGCGTGAATCTTCCTATAGCTATGAGCAGCTGATCGCGTGTGGCGAAGGCAAATTATTCGGTCCGGCCAATGCGCAACTGCCTTTGCCCAACATGCTGATGATGGACCGAATCACCACCATCACGGAAGCAGGCGGTGCCTATGACAAGGGCCGGATCGAAGCTGAGCTCGATGTGCATGCAGGCCTGTGGTTCTTCGACTGCCACTTTAAAGGCGACCCAGTGATGCCCGGCTGTTTGGGTTTGGACGCGATGTGGCAATTGGTGGGCTTCTATTTGGGCTGGTCTGGCCTTCCTGGAAAAGGCCGCGCGCTGGGCGTTGGCGAAGTGAAATTTTCTGGCCAGATCACCAATGACGTGAAACTCGTGCGCTACGAGATCGATATTAAGCGCGTGTTCAAATCGCGCTTGATTCTGGGGGTTGCCGATGGCCAAGTGCTGGCTGACGGCAAAGTTATCTATACCGCAAAAGACTTGCGCGTCGGACTGTTTCAGCCAGACGCCCTATAAGGAATAAA
>CALRLV020000187.1:0-6131 GCA_943368895.1 Ferrovibrio terrae | reverse complement strand
AAGAAGGTTGCTGCTGTGGAGCAAGACGCGAAGGCGCTCTTGGCCGCTTGGCAGAACAGCGCGGACCAGCGCGCTGCCTTGACCAGCCCGCTGTTCCCAGTCGAACAAAAGGCCGCAGCACTTGGTGCCATCGCCAAAAAGATGAAGGCAAACGCCATCACGCAAAACTTTCTCGGCCTTGCAGCCCAAAACCGTCGTTCGGCGGATCTGGGCGGCATGCTGGCGGCATTCTTGGGCTTGGCAGCTCAGGCACGTGGCGCTGTTCTGGCCGAAGTCTCGACTGCAGAGCCCTTGAGTGATGAACAACTCAAGAGCCTGACTGAAGCACTCGGCCGGGCCTTTAAGGCACCGGTTGATGTAGAAACCACGCTAAAGCCTGAACTTCTTGGCGGCCTCGTCGTCAAGGTTGGTTCCAGGCTGTTCGACGATTCTGTCAAATCTAAACTCGACGCACTCAAAATTGCGATGAAGGGGGCCTGAGGCATGGACATCCGCGCCGCAGAAATTTCCGCGATCCTGAAGGATCAAATCAAAAACTTCGGCGCTGAGGCAGCTGTTGCTGACGTCGGCACCGTATTGTCCGTTGGTGACGGTATCGCCCGGGTCTATGGCCTCGACAGCGTCCAAGCGGGCGAAATGGTTGAGTTCCCAGGCGGCATCAAAGGCATGGCCTTGAACCTCGAGCGCGACAATGTCGGCGTCGTGATCTTCGGTGAAGACCGTGGGATCAAGGAAGGTGACACCGTTAAGCGCCTTGGCGAAATCGTGTCCGTTCCCGTCGGCAAAGGTTTGCTCGGTCGCGTGCTGAACCCCTTGGGTGAGCCCATCGACGGCAAAGGTCCGCTGGTTGATATCGAAGCCGAGCGCAAGCAGGTGGACGTAAAGGCTCCTGGCATTATCCCTCGGAAGTCGGTGCATGAGCCGATGCAGACCGGGATTAAGTCGATCGACGCGCTGATCCCAATCGGCCGCGGCCAACGCGAATTGATCATTGGCGACCGTCAAACTGGCAAGACCGCCATCGCCATCGACGCGATCCTGTATCAGCGCGAAGCTCATGACAATAACGCACCTGAAAGCCAAAAGCTTTATTGCGTCTATGTCGTGATCGGCCAAAAGCGTTCGACCGTTGCCCAGTTGGTGAAAACCCTCGAAGAATCCGGTGCTCTGAAGTACTCGATCATCGTGGCGGCAACCGCTTCTGAGCCTGCACCGCTGCAGTTCTTGGCGCCCTTCTCGGCATGCGCCATGGGCGAATATTTCCGCGACAACGGCATGCATGCTTTGATGATCTATGACGATTTGTCCAAGCAAGCTGTGGCTTATCGCCAGATGTCCTTGTTGCTGCGTCGTCCACCAGGCCGTGAAGCCTATCCAGGTGACGTATTCTATCTGCACTCGCGCCTGCTAGAGCGCGCTGCAAAGCTGAACGAAGACAATGGCTCTGGTTCGCTGACGGCTCTGCCAATCATCGAAACCCAAGCCAACGACGTGTCGGCCTATATCCCAACCAACGTGATCTCGATCACCGACGGTCAGATCTTCTTGGAAACCGACTTGTTCTATCAAGGCGTGCGTCCAGCTGTGAACGTTGGTCTATCGGTGTCGCGCGTGGGTTCGTCGGCTCAAGTCAAGGCGATGAAGCAAGTGGCCGGTCCGATTAAGGGTGAATTGGCCCAGTATCGCGAAATGGCTGCCTTTGCGAAGTTCGGTTCGGACTTGGACGCTTCGACCCAGCGCTTGCTGGCTCGTGGTGCGCGCTTGACCGAAATGTTGAAGCAAGACCAGTTCTCGCCAGTGGCCGTCGAAGATCAAGTCGTTTTGATCTATGCTGGTACCAAGGGCTATTTGGACAGCGTCGCCGTCAGCGACATCAAGCGCTATGAAGCCGAATTGAAGGCTGCCTTGCGCGGGAAGTACAAAGACCTGTCGGACGCGATCAAGACCAAGCTGGACATCAAGGCCGACAACATCGAAGCGCGCATCAAAGAAGCGCTTGATGATTTCGCCAAGACGTTTGCTTAAGAGCGGGGCTGAGGGAACTAATCCATGGCCAGCTTAAAGGACTTTCGCACGCGTATCGCTTCGGTGAAGTCGACGCAGAAGATCACCAAAGCCATGCAAATGGTGGCGGCGGCAAAGCTGAAGCGTGCGCAAGAGGCAGCCGAAGCGGCGCGCCCCTATAGTGAAAAAGTCGCCGGGACTGTGGCCAATTTGGCAAGTTCAGTCCAAGGCTCTGATGCGGCTCCCAAGCTGCTGCGTGGCTCTGGCAATGATCAGGTTCATCTGGTGGTGGTTGCCACCTCAGAGCGCGGCCTGTGCGGCGGGTTCAACACCAATATCGTCAAGAAGTCGCGTGAACTGATTGTCAGCCTGCAAGCGCAAGGCAAAACGGTTAAAATCTTGACTGTGGGCAAAAAGGGTCGCGACCAATTGAAGCGCGTTTATGCGTCTTTGTCGGTTGGACATGTTGAGTTTGCCGGCGTTCGCACCTTGGGTTCTGCTCAAAGCGCACAAGTCAGCCACAAATTGGTTGAGATGTTCGACGCGGGTGAGTTTGATGTCGCGCATCTGGTGTTCTCGCGCTTTAAGTCGGTCATCAGCCAAATTGCGACCGTCCAGCAACTCATCCCTGTTGTTGCGCCTGAAGGCGCTGTAACGGCCGATACGGGCGGTGGCGTCTATAGCTATGAGCCAGGTGAGGAAGCAATCTTGGAAGCCTTGCTGCCACGCTATCTCGACAGCCAGATTTTGGGCGCTTTGCTGGAAAATGCGGCTGGTTTCTACGGGGCCCAAATGGGTGCCATGGATAATGCTACCCGCAACGCAGGCGACCTTATCAAGAAACTGACCTTGCAGATGAACCGCAAGCGTCAGGCCATGATTACCACCGAATTGACAGAAATCATCGCGGGTGCGCAGGCGGTTTAAGCCACGCACAGATCGCGCAGCAAGAGACTACGAAGGGCAAATCAAATGAGCATCCATGTTAAAGGCAAGATCGCCCAAGTGATCGGCGCAGTTGTCGACGTTGAGTTTGATGGCGAACTGCCAAGCATCCTCAACGCCTTGGAAACCAGCAACAAAGGCAAGCGCCTTGTGTTGGAAGTCGCCCAGCATCTGGGTGAAAAGACCGTGCGTACCATCGCGATGGACGCAACTGAAGGCTTGGTTCGTGGCCAAGAAGTCACTGACACTGGCAACCCCATCATGGTGCCAGTTGGTCCAGCCACTTTGGGCCGCATTATCAACGTGATTGGTGAGCCGATCGACGAAGCCGGCCCAATCGTTTCGGCCCAAGGCAAGCGCTCTATCCACCAAGCCGCTCCTGCGTTTGTCGACCAAAAGCCAGCGCCAGAAGTTTTGGCCACCGGCATTAAGGTCGTGGACTTGCTCTGCCCTTATGCCAAGGGTGGTAAGATTGGTCTGTTCGGCGGTGCCGGTGTGGGCAAAACCGTTCTGATCCAAGAGCTGATCAACAACATCGCAAAGGCCTATGGTGGTTATTCGGTGTTGGCCGGCGTGGGTGAACGTACCCGCGAAGGTAACGACCTCTATTATGAAATGATCGAATCCAAAGTGAACGTCGATCCGAAGGAGAACAATGGTTCTTCAGAAGGTTCGCGTTGTACCTTGGTCTATGGTCAGATGAACGAGCCCCCAGGCGCCCGTGCTCGCGTGGCTTTGACTGGTCTGGCCCAGTGCGAATATTTCCGCGACGAAGAAGGCAAAGACGTGTTGTTCTTCGTGGACAACATCTTCCGCTTCACCCAAGCAGGTTCGGAAGTGTCAGCACTTTTGGGTCGTATTCCTTCGGCCGTGGGCTATCAGCCAACCTTGGCAACCGACATGGGTGGCTTGCAAGAGCGCATTACCTCGACGGTTAAGGGCTCCATCACCTCGGTTCAGGCCATCTACGTGCCAGCCGACGACTTGACCGACCCTGCACCAGCAGCTTCGTTCGCCCACTTGGACGCAACGACGGTGTTGAACCGCTCGATCGCTGAAAAAGGTATCTATCCTGCTGTGGACCCTCTGGACTCCACGTCGCGGATCCTTGAGCCACGCATCGTGGGTGAAGATCACTATCAAACCGCTCGTCGCGTACAAGAAATTCTGCAGCAATATAAAGCCCTGCAAGACATCATCGCGATCCTGGGCATGGACGAATTGTCGGAAGACGACAAATTGGTCGTGTCGCGCGCCCGTAAAGTGGAGCGCTTCTTGTCGCAGCCATTCCACGTGGCAGAAGTGTTCACCGGTTCGCCCGGTAAGCTCGTTTCGCTTGAAGACACCATCCGTGGCTTCAAAGGCCTCGTGAACGGTGATTATGACCATTTGCCAGAGCAAGCTTTCTACATGGTCGGCAATATCGACGAAGCCATTGCCAAGGCGCAAAAAATGGCTGCTGAAGCCGCTTAAGCGCTTCTCGCAGACACAAAAAGAAGGCCCCGTAGCGATGCTGCGGGGCCTTTTAGTTTTAGGACCTTGGAGGCGGCCCTAATTCAGGGACCAACAGGACCAACTTGGCTCATCATCGCTTTCCAAGCGCCGTCGCGGTCTTGTTTCCAAACATCGAAGAAGGACAGGTTCGTGATCTTCCCGTCCTTGGCAGTCTCGGTCCAAAGGCCCTGAGCGAAGGCGTAAGTGCCATCAACTTTCACGGTGACATCACTGACTTTGACAGAGGCCGGGCGCTTTTTCGGGTCAGCCGTATTGGCCAAGATATCGGCCTTGGTCTCCGGCTTGGCTTTCCCGTAACTGATATAACTGTCATCAAGGAGCGCACCTAAGCCAGCAGCGTCGCCCGCGGCGGCCTTATCGGCCCAAACTTGCTCAAACTTCTTGATTTCTGCGGTGATCGTCGCGGTTTCGTCGATCGCCGGCGTATAGCAGAACATCTGTTGGGCTGTGACCGTGGAATTGGCATCATATTGCGCCACAAAAGCCTTCCAAGCGGGGTCATTGGTATCGGCACGGCCACTCGGTGGATTCACATGCGCGGTAGAGGCTCGCTTGTCCGAGAAGGACCAAGTGCCGCTTGCCGCGTCGCGAACCATGGCGCGACCAACCAATTGGACGTTACGCGTGATGCCCTTGTCGCGATAATATTTCTGGTTGGCCACTGTGGCGGCATTAAAGCCTTCAAATGTGCCAGTCGGTTTGAGCTCATTGAAACGCACCGTAACAATCTCGCCCTTAGCGCATAAGGCATCCGCCGATGGGGCGGTTTGGGCCATGGCGGAGCCAGCAGCGACGAATGCACCCAGTCCAATCATAAATTCCTTGAACATCTATATCCCCCTCTTTGCAGATGCACGACAAAGTGAATGTAGAACGGACGCGCACCTGTAACGCCTAGGTAACAAAAAACCATGACCTTTCGCACGAAACATTTTTGATCACGGCGAGGTGACACATCGACTGTTGCAGTGCTTTGCATGCTAGGCGCTCAAATGCTAAACGCTCCGCAACAATCCTTTCCCGCAATCAGCGAGCATATCCATGGCCACCACCGGCAAACTTCACTTTTCTTTGGTCTCCCCTGAGCGCGCCCTTTATTCGGGTGAAGTCGATCAAGTAGTGGTGCCCGGCGTAGATGGCCAGTTCGGCGTGTTAAGCCAACATGCCCCATTCATGACCGTGATCCAGCAAGGTGCCATTCGCATTCTCGATGGCGCAAGCGAACGCAAGATTTTCGTCGGCGGTGGCTTTGCCGACGTGACGCCGCAAGGCTTGACCATCCTGGCCGAAGACGCTGTGGATTTGGCAAAGCTGGACGCAGCTGGCCTTGAAAAAGACCTGCAAAATGCGCGTGAAGACGTGCGCGATGCCAAGGATGCTGACCTGAAGGCTGCAGCAGAGCGCAAGCTTGCCCGCCTCGAGGCTATCCGCGCCGCGGCCTAAGTGGATCGTCGGCCGCATTCCGATAGGAATGCACCTTTTTCATTCACTGCGGTCTTGGGTTTGATTTTTTCCACTTGGAACGCCTTTGCTGCAGGCTATGCCTACGCAAAGGCCGTGCTCGAGTTTGGGCGCGCAAGATGGGGCTTCAAGGCAAGCGAAGCGACGCATTGAACCGTTCCAAGTCATTGGGCTGACAACCGACTTAAATGACTTCAGGATTTGCT
>CALRLV020000186.1:0-6152 GCA_943368895.1 Ferrovibrio terrae | reverse complement strand
CCTGCCTCCATAGCAAGAGAAGCGTCCACAAACACGTCGGCACTGCCCGGTCCGCCCTGATGGCTGGCAAGTGCCTTTAGAACTTTAGGATCCACATTGTCGGGCAAACCTGTTCCCCAATGCAGAATCGCGGGCGGAGATCCGGGCTTTACAGCCACAACCAAACTCGCTCCACCACCGTGCAGGATCAGATTTTCCATAATGTTGTTGTTCCCAAATCTAGGTCTTGCAAGTTGCGCACGGAATGCCCGCTTTTATTTTCCATTTCCGAAGCTTGCCTCAGGCGGAAGGGCTTACTAGTGTCTGCGCCTAAAGAAAAGGCAAGAGGGAAATGCCATGTTTCAAGGCAGCGCGTCGGCGTTACAAATCGGCATTTTCTTCGGGCTAACCGCCCTAATTGCCGTCCTGACCTATTGGAAAGTGCATGGCGCAGGGGCTGGCCATAAGGATCGGCAGAAGGACGGGGGAACAACCCGTGAAGTGTTTCTGGCGGGCGGTGGCCTTTCTTGGCTGTTCGTCGCTGGCGCCATCACCCTGACCAATTTGTCGACCGAGCAATTGGTCGGCATGAATGGCAACCAGATGTTGTTGCTGGCTTGGTGGGAGATTTGCGGCTTTTTTGGCCTCCTCATTCTGGCGTTCGTCTTTGTGCCGATCTACTACCGGAATAATTGTACCACGGTGACCGAGCTGTTGGAGAAGCGCTATAAGGGCGGCAGCATCCGGACCGTGATTTCCGCACTTTTCCTGATCGGCAATGTGCTGATCTATCTGCCAGCAGCGCTCTATAGCGGCAGCTTGTTCCTGCAATCCATGTTTGGGGTGGACTGGTCGCTTTTGTGGTTTGCAGCCCCCATGGCCATTATCGCAGCCATTTATACCATTACGGGCGGGCTGCGGGCTGTTGCGGTGATGGATACTTATTCTGGCATTGGCGTACTGGCGATTGCATTTCTGGTCGTCATTTTGGCAATGGCAGCGGTCAATTTTGATCTGGTGTCGGGCGTACCCGAAGAGCGTATCTCGATGATCGGCTCCTTCACCTCACCCATCCCGTTCCACACCCTATTTACGGGCATGCTGTTTATCCAAATCTTCTATTGGTCGACCAACCAAAACATCACGCAAAAGGCGATGACAGCCCCGACTGTGCAAGAGGCGCAAAAGGGTGTTTTGGCCGCAGCGGTTGTACGCATCCTGATTATCCCTGCCATTGTGGTGATCCCCGGTGTCGTAGCTTACAAGCTTTTCGGCAGCGTGGGAGATGCCGCCTATGGCAAGCTGGTCGCCCATGTCTTGCCGTCGTGGATGTCGGGTGCTTTTGCCGCCATGATGGCGGCGGCCGTGATTGCTCATACCAGCGCCATTCTCAATTCCAGCGTCGCGCTCTATTCCATCGACTTCCATGAGAAGTTCATTGGCGCGGTGAAGAACCATTGGCGCTTGGCGGCGATCGCCTCAGCGGTTTTGACCGTCACTTCGATTGCGCTGGTTCCGGTGTTTCAAAATGCCAAGAGCATCATCAATTTGCTGCAAGAGCTAAATGGCCTCTTCTCCATGCCCATCCTGTCTGCCTTTATCGCGGGGCTCTTGTTCCGCAATGTGGATGCGCGGGCGGCAATTGCGGGCCTAATCTTTGGCTTCCTGCTCTATGGCTTCCACAATTTTGTGCTCTACAAGCCCGACACCTTGTATCCGGGTGAGACCTTCTACCAGCATATTGGCCTCTATTGGCTGCATTATATCGATGTGATGCTGATCGTATTGATCACATCCGTCATCACGGCCTTGAGCGTCAATCGCTGGGTGTTTGGCAATAAGGCCGTGTTCATTTTCAGCGCGAAAGGGCGCGCAATGAAGGCGATGGAACCATGAGTGGCAAAATCCTAGTTATTGACGAGGGCACTACTTCAACCCGCGTGATGCTGTTTGAAGCCGATGGCACCTGTCTTGGCAGCGCGCAAAAACCGCTGACACAGCATTACCCGGCACCGGGTCTGGTCGAGCATGATGCCGAAGAGATCTGGACCCTAACCCTTGCATGCGCCCAAGAGATGGTGACCAAGGCCGGTGGCGCTTCGGCCATTGCTGGTATTGGCATCACCAACCAACGCGAGACCATCGTCTTCTGGGACAAGACGACGGGCAAACCCTTGGCTCCTGCCATCGTGTGGCAAGATCGGCGAACAGCTGACATGTGTCAGGCCCTGAAGGAGCAAGGCCAAGAAGCCATTGTACAGGCCAAGACTGGCCTCTTACTCGACCCCTATTTCTCGGGCTCTAAGATCGGCTGGGCCTTAAGCAATTGGCCGCACTTGAAGGCGGCGGGCGACAAGTTAGCGGTTGGCACGATTGAGAGCTATCTGGTCTATCGCCTGACTGGAGGTGCCCACATTTCAGACGCGACCAATGCCTCGCGCACGGCGCTGATGGCGATTGGCAGTGCCGGCTGGGACGACGGCCTGTGCGATTTGTTCGGCGTGCCGCGCGCGATCCTGCCCCAAATCGTCGATTGCGCTGGCCCCTTGGGACAGACATTGCCCGACCTATTTGGTGGCGCAATTGCCATTTCTGGCATGGCAGGAGACCAACAAGCCGCAACCATCGGCCAAGCCTGTTTAGAGCCGGGCCAGACCAAAGCGACCTTTGGCACAGGTGCCTTTGTCCTGACTCAGACAGGACGGACGCTGCCGCAGTCCAAAAACCGACTGCTGGCGACCATTGCGTGGCAATTAGACGGCGTACGCCATTATGCGTTGGAAGGATCGGTCTTTGTGGCCGGAAGCCTGATGCAATGGCTGCGCGACGATTTGGGCTTGATTGAACGGGCTTCAGAGTCAGAGGGCCTCGCCCGCAGCGTAACAGACAATGGCGGTGTCTATCTTGTTCCGGCACTTTCGGGCCTAGGAGCACCGCATTGGCAACCCCATGCCCGGGGCGCAATTCACGGCCTTAGCTTCTCGGCCAAGAAGGCCCATGTGGTTCGCGCAGCCCTCGAGGCCATGGCGCACCAGACTTATGACTTGATGACCGCCTTTGCCGCCGACGGGGCGGAGTGGGCCGAGGTCCGTATCGATGGCGGCATGGTTGCGAACGATTGGATGGCGCAAGATTTGGCCGATATCCTGGCCATCGATGTTGAGCGTCCCCACTTCATCGAGACCACGGCCTTAGGCGCAGCTATGCTCGCAGGCGTTGGCTGTGGCCTCTACGGCTCGCTGGAAGAGGCAGCAATCATGCGAGGCAAGGTTGAACGTTTTAACCCCGCCATGGCTAATCCGGTGCGCCAGACCCGCCTCAACGGCTGGGCCGATGCCCTGAAGCGCGTCTTAGCTTAAGCGTCTAAGTCCGCCCTCAAATCCTTCAATCCTAAGACCACGCTGGACGTAGAGACGCGCCAGCTTAGCCTAACGCTTGGCCATTCGCCCATAGGGACGACCAGGCCGCACTGCGGGAAAAGCTGACCGCATGACAAGACTGCATGTCATTTAGACAAGGATGCTTGACAAAGCTTTGGTGATGTGTGACAAGCATCCTTGTCATATTAACAAGGAAACATGACATGACGAATGTAACACCTCCAAAAACCCGGACGAAGGGAAAGGGAAATTTCCTACTCGGCGTTGCGGGACTTGCGCTTTTGGGTGGCATCTTCGGCTACTTCATCGGCGGCTGGGTCCGTGAGTTTGAAGAAGGGCGCGTTGGGCTATTCCTCGCTGAGATTGGGTTTGCGCCCTCCCTCAGCCTCTTTATCGGTGTGCTTCTCCTAATCATCTATCTAACCAGCGCTGGCCTGTTTGGTTTGGCGATGGTCAATCCGAAGATTGCGCGCAATCGGGTCTTGACGGGGGGGCTGGGCGACAATCCAAGTTCTCGTCGAGCCTTCTCCGCCCTCGCGCTGTTTTATGTGGGCTATAGTTTGGCGTTTGGAATACTCGTCTTCTTGCAAGCCTTTCCCAAAACAGTCTTTGGTCAGCCTTTCCTAGTGTTAGGCCTGATCCTTATAGGTGTGGCCTTGATGGGTTGGTGCGCCTATCGCGTCTGGAACAGTTTTGATGAGTTCTTCCGCGCGATTTGGGTTGAATCGAGTGCTTTGTCCGCGTTCATCGTCCTTTTGGGCTTCTGCATTGAGATGGGGGCCACAAAGCTTGGACTCTACAATGGCATGACGGGCTTTGATTGGCTGGTTCTCTATCAGTTTGTTTATCTGGTCATTTACGCCGTGGTCACTGGGATCCGCGACCCCAATATGCTCACCATGGAGGAACCAGAAGACGCATGAAAAACCGTCTTAAAGTCCTTCGTGCCGAGCGGGATTGGTCCCAATCCGATCTTGCTGAGGCGCTAGATGTCTCCCGCCAAACCATCAATGCCTTGGAGACCGGAAAATACGACCCTTCTCTTCCCCTAGCCTTCAAGATTGCACGCCTTTTTGGCTTGTCGATTGAAGCGATCTTTGAGGATGCACCATGAACTACGCCTCCTCCACAGACCAAGAAGCGAAATGGTCACGACAAGGCAAGGTCAATTTCTATATCATTGGCTGCCTCCTTCTCGGCGGTGCCTTTGGCTTCTTCTTCCCCTTCAACGACGCCAACGGACCGAGCGCCCTATTGATCGGACTGTTGAGCATCGACACGATCATCGCGGTTGCAGCAACCATATTCTACACCAAACTCCTGGATGAATTGGTCCGCAACACGCACGAGGTCGCTCTCTATTGGTCCTCTAGTGTGTCCATAGCGATCTGCTTTGTGCCTGCAGCCGTGATCATCGGCTTTCCGAACTTTGAACTCCCCAGCCTGGAGATTATGCTGGGTACTAATACTCACGCCTTTGCTGTTGGCATGGGTGTGACAATGGGGGTCATGCTTGTGACTTATTTCTTATTCTGGACGCACATTTGGCTCAAACGAAACCGGGCCTGAGCCAGCCCGCCCCTTCTTTGCTTTAACCTCCCCACCAACCTTAACTCATGTAAGGATTAGGATGATGAAAAAGACTCTCTTAGTAGCCCTGTCGGCTTTCAGTTTAGCCCTCTTCCAAGCTCCATCCGTTTTGGCCCAGCCAGCCAAAGCGCCAGCTACAGCGCCTGCCAGCCAAAAGGCGACGCCTGCGATGTGGGTCGTCAAGGATAGCGACACCACTATCTATTTGTTCGGTACATTCCATTTGATGGCCCCGGGCATTGAGTGGAACCATGGCAAAGTAAAGTCCGCATTTGAAAGCTCCGACAGCTTGCGCCTCGAGATCGCCAATATGGAGACCGAGGCCCCGATCATTGCCAATCTGATGGCCACCAAAGGCCAATTGCCCCCTGGCAAGACGATTTATGATGGGCTGACGGAAGAACAAAAAGCAGGCTTGAGGTCCATCATCGCCCAAAGCGGTTTCCCGCCTGAAGCGATCCAACAAATGCAGCCTTGGATGGGCAGTCTGATCTTGGCGCTCGGCCTCTATCAAAAGCTGGGCCTTGACCCCAATCAAGGTGTAGACAAGACACTGGACGGTTTGGCACGCGCAGCGAATAAGCCCGTGGAAGGTTTTGAAACCGGTGCAGAGCAAATTGGCTTCTTCGCCAATCTGACCGACCAACAGCAAAAGGCAATGCTGGTCTCGACGATTGAAGATTGGGATCAAGCCACCAGCATGCTCAGCGAAATGGTGGATGCTTGGAAAACGGGTAATGCGGACAAGTTGGGAGACCTGTTGAATACGAGCCTTCGCACCCAACCCGAACTTGCCAAATTGCTGTTGGCTGATCGCAATGAGCGCTGGGCCAATTGGATCGCCACCCGCATGGCCAAGCCCGGCACTGTATTTGTTGCCGTGGGTGCCGGTCATTTGAGCGGCCCAGATAGTGTCCAAGCCTTCTTGAAGCAAAAGGGCATCAATTCCACGCGGGTTGAGACAAAGTAAAGCTGACCATTGCGCCTCTGAGTGTAAAGGCCACCCCTTCACTGGCTTCGCCGGACATCACAGCATGCGCCCTCCCCTCTCCTTCTAGGAGAGGGGAGCAGCACCAATAGCCCCGCGTGGTCGACCACCGGGGGTACAACAGAAGAGGTACCGGGGCGCAGGGTTTGCGCCAAATAGGTGGGCCAGATTAACGGACTGGCCCGGAATACGACGCTGACCATGCGCCCCGGTTG
>CALRLV020000185.1:0-6163 GCA_943368895.1 Ferrovibrio terrae | reverse complement strand
ATTTGAACTTCACTTCGACCCTAGGCATGCTAGCCGCTTACGGTGGTATTCCACCCTTAGAATGTGTCACCGTCAAGAAAACCTGAAGTGGCCACTGCTCAGAATAGGTCTAACCACACTCAGAACGCCTTCAAGCATCGCTCTGCTTTGCTTGAATCCGGGTCGGAATGGTTTCTGCGCAAATTGTGGGGTCAAGGGGCGCGCTTCGCGCGTCGACGAAGTCGATTTTACCCCTTGAGGCCACAACTTGCGCGCCAAAACTTGAGCATCGCCTTTGACGAGGCAGAGCCTGCGGCAAAGGCGTTCTGAGTAGGAAAATGTTTAAAATCGGCAATGTCTGAAAGCTTAGCGGCCTCTCCCCTTTCCCTTTGGTCGACGGTCAGGGGTTAGGGCGTTCAGCGCAATGATGTTTGTTAAGAAGATTCGCTACTTGGAACCTGAAGTTCGAGAGCGTAAAGCCCTCACCCCAACCCCTCTCCCAGAGGGCGAGGGGCTAACTCCCTCAAGCCGCCTGTGACACAACCTTATTCCGCCCGCTGCGTTTGGCCACATAAAGGGCTTCGTCGGCGCGCTTTAGAACGGATTCATAGTCGAGTTCGCTGTTCTTTGCGACGGCGACGCCAACCGAGCAGGTCACCTCTAAGGTGTCGCGCGCTGCGCCGATGAAGAAGGCAGCCTCTTCGATGGAAGAGCGCAGGCGCTCGGCGATCATATTGGCGTCGTTCGCATTGGTTTCTGGCATGATGACCACGAATTCTTCCCCGCCATAGCGGCAGGCCAAATCGCGCGGCCGGAAGTTGGACGCCAAACGCGCGGCAAATTCGCGGATCACATTGTCGCCGGCATCATGGCCGAATAAGTCGTTGACGCGCTTGAAATGGTCGATATCGGCAATCAGCACCGAGACCGGAGCACCACCGCGTGAGGATCGCGCCAATAAGGACTTCAACTGGCTTTCCATATAGCGGCGGTTGTGCAGGCCAGTCAGCTGATCGGTCACGGCCAATTCCATGCTGGAATCCACCGTCAGGCGCAACTGATCAATATGACGCTTGCGCTTGATCAAGGTGCGGGTGCGGGCCAGCAATTCTTCATCATCAATCGGGCGATAGATGAAGTCATTGACGCCCACTTCAAGGGCGCGCAGCGCTTTGACTTTTTCTTCAGGCTCACAGATCGCCAAGATCGGCAAGCTGCGGGTGCTTTCTTGGCCGCGCACATGGGCGGCAAGACGCAGGCCGTCAAACGAGGTACCAGAGGCGGAAATAATCATCAATTCCACGGTCGATTGACCCATCGGACCCAATTCATTGGAATCCTGCATCAGCATCGGGCGCTGTTCGGCTTCCAAGGTGCGCTTAAGACGCGCTGCTCGGCGAGGGTCATCTTCCACGATCAAGATACGGGCATTAAGACCCAATTCGCGATTAGAGCCGCCTTCAATCACGCCCATGCGACGACCAGCGGCCTCACGCAGGCGCAATTCATCGGCCACGGCCTTAAAGCGGGCGAGCGACTTTACCCGTGCAAACAAAGTAATGTCGTCAATCGGCTTAGAGAGGAAGTCATCCGCCCCGACGGCGAGGCCTTTGACGCGGTCTTCGCGCTGATCGAGTGCGGTCACCATTACCACTGGAATATGGCGAGTGGCGGGATCATCTTTCAGGCGCTTACAGGTCTCAAAGCCATCGAGACCCGGCATCATGACGTCGAGCAAGATGACATCGGGATTCTCACGATTGGCCTTCACAATGGCGTCTTCGCCAGAGTTCGACGTGATCACCGTATAATATTCGTGCTGAAGCTTAGCTTCCAGCAAGCGAACATTGGGTTCCACATCATCAACTACAAGAACGCGTGCGGTCATCGGCCTATCCTATGAACTTACGCACAGCGCCAATGAAGGTGGCCACGGAAATGGGTTTGGAGAGATAATCTTGGCAGCCGCCTTCGCGGAACCGCTCCTCATCGCCGCGCATGGCAAAAGCGGTTACGGCGATGATGGGGATGCTAGCCAATTCATCATCGGCCTTCATCCAGCGCGTGATGTCGAGGCCGGAGACTTCTGGCAATTGGATGTCCATCAAGATCAGATCGGGTTTTTCAGCGCGCGCCAAGTCAAGCGCCATCAGCCCATCGCGCGTCTCTACCGTGCGATAGCCAAAGGCTGCCAATAGGTCACGAAACAGCCGCATGTTGAGTTCATTATCCTCAACAATCATCACGGTTTTTTGCGCCTTTGGCTCTACCAAGGGCTGTTCCGTTTCATGAGTTGCGACCGACGCCGCCATACTCCGCTCCAATCTTTTTGCTTGGAGTGACCCCAAGCTTGAAGTGTGCTTGTATCGCATGGGAGTTAATCGAGCCTTGCCAAGTCTATGCCGCGATTGTTTTTATCAGGACGTATCTCAGGGTAGCGAACAAGCGCTGCGCTGCCCTAATTGTGGCTCCAGGCGGCAAATTAGCCACAAAAACCTGCAAATATTCTCCATCGCCCATATTGACTGCGATGCGTTTTATGCAGCGATCCATAAGCGCGATCAGCCAGAGCTGCGCGATAAGCCTGTCATTGTCGGTGGTGGGCGACGTGGTGTGGTGGCGACTTGTTGCTACATTGCGCGGGCGTCGGGGGTGCGCTCAGCCATGCCGATGTTTAAAGCCTTAAAGCTCTGCCCAGACGCGACAGTAATCCCACCGAACATGGGCCTCTATGCGCGGGAAGGTAAAGCCATTCGCCAAGCCATGCAGGCGCTGACACCCTTGGTCGAACCGGTTTCGATTGATGAGGCCTATCTCGATCTCTCTGGCACAAGCCAGATGCACCACGGTGCCCCTGCCCTGACTTTAGCGCGGTTTCAGCACAAAATTGAGAGCGAGATGGGCCTGACTGTGTCTATCGGTCTGTCTTGCAACAAGTTTTTGGCCAAAACGGCCAGTGATCTCGATAAGCCGCGCGGCTTCGCGATCTTGGGCCCCGAAGATGTGCCTGAGATTTTGTGGCCCAAGCCTGTGGGCTTTCTCCATGGCGTGGGTCCTGCCTTTGCCAAAGCATTGAACCGCGATGGCTATCAATTGATTGGCGACCTCGCCGCGGCAAAGCCCGAAGACCTGACGCGCCGCTATGGCGATGGCGGCACAAGGCTGGCCAATATGGCGCGTGGCATCGACCAGCGTCGCGTTGAACCCGATAGCGAGCGTAAGTCGATCTCTTCTGAAACAACATTCCATCATGATTTGAAAACTTTGGAGGAGCTGGAACCTATTCTACAGCGCCTATGCGCCAAAGTCGGCGAAATCAGTCGCGCGAAGGGACATGCTGGCCGGGTGGTGACCCTAAAACTCAAGACTTCTGGCTTCAAACAGGTCACAAGGCGGCTGACCTTGCCAGAACCAACCGCCACGGGCCGTGTCGTGTTTGACGCGGCGCGGCCCTTGTTGAGCGCGGAAATCAGTAAAGGACCCTTTCGCCTGATCGGGGTAGGCCTATCTGATCTGAGTGAACTGGAAGGTGCCGATCAGGGCGATCTGTTAAATACCCAAGCGCCCAAGCGCGCGGCCCTAGAGCGGGCACTCGATTCAGTCCATGCCCGTTATGGCAAAGGCGTCGTCAAGACCGGCATGTGACGCATCCAGACTGCAACCAATCGCGCCTGCCTTGCGTAAAGAGGTCCATAGGAGAACATCATGGCCAAGTCCGCCCGCTTCACTGTCGAAAAAACCGATGCCGAATGGAAGACGATTCTGACGCCTGCACAGTATCAAGTTGCCCGGCAAGAAGGCACAGAGCGCGCCTTCACCTCGCCGCTCAATAATGAACATCGCGATGGCACGTTCCACTGCGTTGGCTGCGGCACTGCTTTGTGGGACATGGCTGACAAATTTGATTCTGGGACTGGCTGGCCCAGCTTTACTAAGCCGATTTCGGCAGAGGCTGTCGCGACCAAAACCGATTGGAAGCTCCTGTACCCGCGTACCGAATGCCATTGCGCAACTTGCGGCGCCCACCAAGGTCACGTCTTCCCAGACGGCCCCGCACCAACCGGTCAACGTTGGTGCATCAATGGTGTGGTTTTAGTGTTCCAAGCCAAAGAAGATCAGGCAGACTGAACGCCCAATTTGGCCGCTAAGCCCAATAAGCATTGGCGAATGAAAGCGGCATGCAGCACGATGCCGATTTCCAACCTCTCATCGGTCAAGACGACTTGTTGGGCAAGGAGGCCTGCAACAAATTGCGCTTCGTGAAAGTCGCTTGCGCCAACTCGCTTGCGCGCCCGGTCTGACATATAGACCGGGCCGCCGGAATTGCCGGCAAAGACGGCAAAATCCATCAAAAATGTTGGGAAATCTGCGCTAGGCCACAAGGGGTAAGAAGCGACCCGCCCCGCCCTCAAGATGGGAAAGCCGATCTCATTGGCCGATAGGCCGCGTGGATAGCCCAGCGCCAACATTTCATCTCCCGGCTGAACGTCATAAGATTGCAGGGCTTCATCATCGGCCAATTGATCAAAGCCTATCGCCCAATCGTGGGCATGGGCTGGTGGGTCGATTGCTAGTGCGGCGATATCGCGGTCGATATGGCGATGCCACAAAGGCGTACCCACGCCGTCGCGAATGCGGACAGGGGCAGGCTCCCGGTGCCAGCGGCCGTCTGCATCCACCCGTCGCCAATGGATGGAGGCCTGGTCTTGCTTCATCCGGTCCAGAACATGGCCAGCCGTTACAAGTGCCAGCCGCCCGTCTGCCCCCGGCAGACGCACCAGCCAGCCGGTGCCAACAGTTGTTGCCCCATCGTCTTGGCGCTGGTCCAGCTTAAATGTGGCCCGCATTAAGGCCATATTCAAATCCATGTTCAGGCATCCTTTTGGGGTAATTTCGCCGACGGGTATGTGCTGATCTTGAGGCTAAAGGCTTGGCAGACTTTTGGAAATAGGGCCGATGCCGCCTTGGGCTGCGTAAAGTCTTCTACTCAAGAATTTTTTCAAACATGACGCAGGCGTCAGGGGGTGACAAAAGCAGAAAAATGTGGCCCCATGCCGATCAACGAGTATCGAACATAATGGTCTCGACATTGGGAGAATTTCTATGGCCGACGGCAACTTCAATCCTGCAGAATTCAAATCTGTTCAAGAACATCACGCCAAACGGGCTTGGTCGATCCCGCTTGAAGAGATTGACGTCGCCATGCCAGAGCTGTGGACCCATGATTGCCATTGGCCGTATTTTGAGCGCCTGCGCAAAGAAGACCCAATCCATTGGTGCGAGAGCCAAGAAGAAAAAGTTGGCGGCTACTGGTCAGTTACCCGCTATAAGGACATTATGGCGGTCGATACCAACCACCATCAATTCTCTTCCGACGCCTTTTTGGGCGGGATCACCATTGTTGGCTTTGACGAAGACTTCATCCTGCCGATGTTCATCGCCATGGACCCACCCAAGCACGACGCCCAGCGCAAGGTTGTGCAGCCCATCGTTGGTCCTGACAATCTCGCCAAAATGGAGAGCACGATCCGTGAGCGGGTCAATCTGATCTTCGACGAATTGCCCATCGATCAGGAATTTGATTGGGTTGATAAGGTCTCGGTCGAGCTCACAACCCAAATGCTGGCCACTTTGTTTGACTTCCCTTGGGAAGACCGCCGCAAACTGACTCGTTGGTCGGATGTGGCCACCGCGCAGCCTATCCCAGGCGGCATCATCGAAACCGAAGATCAGCGCCGGGCGGAACTCTTTGAGTGCCTCGCCTATTTCACCAATTTGTGGAACGAGCGGGTCAATAATAGCGGTGGCAATGACCTCATTTCCATGCTCGCCCATGGCGAAGCGACCCGTAATATGGAGCCGTTGGAATATCTTGGCAATCTGATCTTGTTGATCGTGGGCGGCAATGACACCACGCGCAATTCCTTGACCGGCGGCCTCTATGCCCTTTCCAAAAATCCGGACGAATTCAAGAAGCTACGGGCTGATCCTTCTGTGATTCCAAACATGGTTTCAGAAATCATCCGCTGGCAGACGCCGCTCGCGCACATGCGGCGCACCGCGTTGGAAGACGTTGAACTGGGCGGCAAGCTGATCAAAAAGGGCGACAAGGTCGTCATGTGGTATGTCTCGGGCAATCGCGATGAGGAAATGATCGAACGTCCAAACGATTTCTGGATCGACC
>CALRLV020000184.1:0-6285 GCA_943368895.1 Ferrovibrio terrae | reverse complement strand
ATGTGACGAGGACCAGATGATGGAGGCTGTCGTGGCCTCTGGCGGCTCTGCCGGCGTCCGTTTGCAAGAGTTCCACCGCGTCATCCTTGAGCATACGTTCAAGCTGATCGACGAGAGCAAGAAGATTTTCGAGTTAGCGCAAGCCATCTCGCGGGAACGACCTGCCTATGCAAATCGTCGTTTGGCGATTGAGCGGGTCTATCTGGTGCGCATGTTGAAAGATGGGATTGATGAAGGCTTGTTTCAGCCTCACGAGAATCTCGATGAGCTGGCGGAAATGATCCAGTGCGCCACCATGAAGTTTCGCTATCCTCAGCTTTATAATTGCTTTCGGATTGATGTGCTTCGACGCGAACTCGAAGGCACCATGGACCTAGTTTATCGGGGCCTCCTCAAGCGCTAAACCAACCAAGGATCGCGTTTTTGCGCGGTAGGGTGCAATCCATTAATGGAATGCACCCTCGTTTTGGAACGGCTTAAACAAAATTTCTGGGCGAGTTGGGGCGTCAAGCTCGACGGAAGCCTTTGCTTGGGCGCAGCCTGCACAAGAAGCCTGCTTCCAACAGCGGACTCCGTTTGTCTGAACCCATTGTGGTGGAAACCCTGTTTCACCAAAATGGATCATGAAGGATCAGCGCGACATCTGTGTCGTCTTTTGGCCGATAGCGGATGGTCTGCTTTGGGGGTGGTGAGGGGCGAAAGCGGACGTTTAAGTCCTCAATCGTGGCTGTTGCCATTAAACGCCTATCACACCTCAGCACTAGTTTTGGGGTAACACAAACTTGTGAAAATGAAATCGTCCTAAATCTGGACGCGTTCAATCTTCAAGCGATCCGCTTCTCAGTGAGGGGCGCGAAAACCAGGCATCAAGCTGTCTAGAAGGCGTTTCGAGCAACAAACTCCAATACATTCGTATATCGAGATCGAACAACGCCGCCATCATGGTTCCAATAAAGAACGGGCTCCATGGCTTGTCCTGCTACGACTTCAAAAACGTATAGTCCACCAGCAAAGTCGTCGGAGAAAGCGAGCAGATCAGTTGGTAAATACCCTCGTGCCTCTTCAAGTTTTGCTCCTAGGTACCAATCACTTTTTGGATCCGCCGAGAACAAGGATGTCAGACCAAAGTTGCCACCACCAAACTCCCTTAGAAATGACCGGTAGCTGTCAGGGAGCCGCACACCAATGGCCGCCTCTAATACATTCAATGCTTGTTCACTGGCCGCTGGGTCCGGCAATATCATTAAGAACAACTTTGGCTTGGCTCGGCGCGCCTTTTGGAAAATCACTCTGAATTCATCAAGCTTCATTTGAATCAGTCGTAAAATAGGCAGGCTAACCATTTCTCAGCATCTTGTTACTGCTCACGATATCACCAACTTTACTGACCTCCAAGCCGTACGAAGAAATTCATTCGCAGAATGCGCCGCCCTGAAAAAATCCTAAACGCGTTTGTTGTGGGCGTAACATCTAATGGACTTGGAACGGTTCAATGCGTCGCTCCGCTTGCCCTGAAGCCATCCGACCATTGTTTCTGCGCAAGATGGGGCGTCAAGAGGTGAAATCGGCTTTGCCGACGCGCGAAGCGCGCCTCTTGACACCCCATCTTGCGCGCCCAAACTCGAACTAAGCCTTTGCGTAGACATAGCCTATGGCAAAGGCTGTCCAAGTAAAAAACCATAGCCAATACCGCGGCGAAAGAGGTGGTGCAGTCCTGTCGGACCGCACCCTACGAGCTGGCTTTCAAACGTCCGCTTTCAAGCAACCGCTTACCCGCCCCAAATGACCACCCTTGGCGCAAAGCAGCCACAAAGCTAAACTTAAAAGGCTCGGGTTAGCTGTAGCCTTATAAAAGCGTTCTGCGCAGCAGGATGCATTCCATCACGAATCGCAAATCGAAAGGATCGCGCAACACGAGTTGCGCGCTCCCTTAAGGCCGATCCCGCCCCATCTTTCGCGCTCAGACTCGTCTACAGCCTTTGCCAAGGCATGGCCTTCTGCACCTTTCCAATAATTAATGAACGATATGCAAATTGTTCATTGACAAGTGTGCAGCGTTTCCCTATATAGACTGTACAAACACAGAAACAGAAACGGATCCTCCCCATGACCAACACAAATTCGAACCCACATCTCTGGAGCTTAACCTTGGCAGCTTTCCTCGTGCTCTCCATCCTCGCCCCCGTCGGCGAGTTGGCCGCTCGGGCCGCTGGCTACTAAGTCCTAAAGACTGGGCTCTGGCCCAAAGCCTTCTAGCCAAAACCCTCTTCCAAGCCCCACGTCTCCCCCCCCAAAATCGGACGTGCTACTCTGCCGCCAAAGCTTCGTGCTTTGGCGGCATTTTCATGTGTTAAAGCCAAGGCTTGGTAAGAAATGAGCGACGCTTTTGTGCGATAAGGGACCCCACATGCGGGGCTGCCTCAATCCTTTCCCGCCAAAAAGGCATGTTTGTTGTGACCAAAGCGGCGTCGGAAGCACCGATCATAAGCGTGATTATCCCAACTTTTCACCGTCCAGACGGTGCTTTAGCGGCTGTGCGCTCGATTCTGGGCCAAGAAGGCGCCCCGTCGCTCGAGATTATTCTGGTCGACAATGATGCCAAGCAGTCGTGCAAGGCCGTTGCGGATCAATTGGCGCACGAAGCCGGTCCAACACCCTTCACCTATGCCGTTGAGCCAGCCGCTGGGGTCGCCAATGCGCGCAATAAGGCCGTCAGCCTAGCTCGAGGAACCTTCGTTGCTTTTCTAGATGATGATGAAGTAGCCAAGCCAAATTGGCTCGCCAATCTGGTCCGCGCGCAAGAAGAGACGGGCGCAGACGTCGTGTTCGGGCCGATCGAAGCCCGCCTGCCTGCCTCGCACAATGTGCCCCATACCTATTTTCAGAACTTCTTCTCCCGCCGCCTCGATGGGCCAACGCGCCTAATCGATATCCCTTATGGCTGCGGCAATTGCTTTCTGAAGCGCGCAACCGTCTTCACCAAGGCAGAGCCCTTTAATCCGGCTGCCAATGAAACCGGCGGCGAAGATGATATTTTGTGGCGGGAAGTGGTTGCCAGCGGCGGTACATTTGGCTGGGCAGAGGATGCCTGGGTCTATGAAGACGTGCCGCCTAGTCGCGCGACCTGGGCCTATTTGACCAAGCGCGCTTTTGCCTTTGGCCACAACACCACTGGCCAATGGTATAATCGGGCGGACAAAGATTATGTCCGGATGGTGATTTCCATGTTCAAAGGCGTCGCGCAGGCGCTCGCGCTCGCCCCTCTGGTCGCGCTTTTGTGGATTGCGCGCCATGACCGCTTGGCTTGGGCCTATGACAAGATGTGGCGGGGCTTGGGCAAAGTCTTTTGGTTTGGCCCATTCCGTGTCGGCTTTTACGGTGCCGCCGCACAGAAGAAGCAGTTGGCAACTCAAAAAGCCTAAGCCTTCGCGCCTTTTCGTCCGGTCTTATACATGGGCGCGGCGCGGGCTGCTTCGGCATCCAATGGCCAACGCGGCCGGGCTTGCGCATCTAGACCGTCTGAAAAGCCTTGCGCCAAACGCTCTGCCCCCGCCAAGGCGATCATCGCAGCATTATCACCGCAATAGGCCAAGGCTGGGGCAAAGAAGGACCAGCCAAACTGCGCGCACAGGGCCTCTAGACGGCTTCGCAAGGTCAGATTAGCGGCCACCCCGCCTGCGACAACAAAACGACCAGACTCCCCCTCCGGCAGCACGATCGCAGCCATGGCTTGACGGGTGCGATCCACCAAGACGTCGCCAACAGCGGCCTGAAAACTGGCACAGAGATCTGCAATGTCTTGCTCACTCAACACACCCAAGGCCGCAGCCTCCCGCGCCACGGCGGTTTTGAGGCCGGCAAAGGAAAAGTCACAACCTGGCCGCCCTTTTAGGGGGCGGGGCAAGTCAAACCGCTTGGCGTTCCCTGTCCGCGCGGCACGCTCTACCGCGGGCCCTCCGGGATAGCCCAGACCCAAAACTTTTGCGGTTTTGTCGAAGGCTTCGCCGACAGCATCATCAATGGTGGAACCCAAGCGCTCACACGCATCTAGGCCCGCCACACGTAATAACTGGCAATGCCCACCTGAAACCAAAAGCAATAAATATGGAAACGGCACATCGGCCTCAAGGCGGGGAGAGAGCGCATGACCCTCTAGGTGATTGACAGCTACCAAGGGCAGATCCCGCGCCAAAGCAATCGCCTTGCCCGTCAGCAGCCCGACCATCACCCCGCCAATCAAGCCAGGGCCTGCAGTAGCTGCGACACCAGTCAGATCACTGAAGCCAAGCCCCGCCTTGGTCATGGCTTGATGAATCACATGGTCAATCACTTCGACGTGGGCGCGGGCCGCAATTTCCGGCACCACGCCGCCATAGGGGGCATGTGCGTCGATCTGACTGGCGATGATGCTAGACAAAACGCGCGCCCGACCCTGCTCTAAAACCACCACAGCTGCAGCGGTTTCATCGCAACTTGTTTCTAGTCCAAGGACGATTTGTGGATCAGAAGTGGGCATCTGTCCGCTCATGCTGGCTCCGAAGCTTGACCTGCCTTGCCACTAGGGGTGATTAGTAAGAGATGCAACGCTCTGAACTGGAACCTATCATGCGCATTGGTGCTCGCGGCTCTCCTCTTTCGCTGGCCCAGACCGGCCAACTCCGCGCTCTACTGGCTGAAGCGCTGGGCATTCCAAGCGCCGAAATTGAAGATCGCCTGCCCATCGTGCCGATCACGACGACTGGTGACCGCATCCAAGACCGTCCTTTAAGTGAAGCGGGCGGCAAAGGCCTGTTCACCAAGGAACTCGACGATGCACTTTTGGATGGCCGGATCGATTGTGCCATTCACTCGCTCAAGGACGTTCCGACCCAATTGCCCGACGGCATCGTGCTATTGCCTGGGCCAGAGCGGGAAAATCGCCGCGACGCTTTGGTGACAGTTGCTGGCATGGGCCTAGATGATTTGAAACAGGGTGCCGTGATCGGCTCAGCGAGTTTGCGTCGGGCGGCTCAATTGCTGCATGCCCGCCCAGACCTGACCATTGTCTCCTTGCGCGGCAATGTCGGCACGCGCCTTGAGAAGCTGAAAGCCGGCCAATGTGATGCGACCCTCTTAGCGGCAGCAGGCTTGGCCCGACTGGGATATAGCGATGTGCCCCATGTGTTGTTGGACCCGGTTGCTATGCCGCCAGCCATTGGCCAAGGGGCTTTGGCCATTACCGCGCGGGCAGGCGATGCAGCGACTGCAGCTGCTTTCGCCAAGATCGCAGACCCAGTGACCGAGATTGAAGTCGCAGCTGAACGCGCCTTCTTGACCGCCCTTGATGGATCCTGCCGCACCGCCATTGGCGCGCTCGCAAGTTTGGATCCTTTGGGCACATTGACCTTCATCGGCGAAGCCCTGCAGGCCGATGGGCAAGAACGTTGGCGCTGTGATGGAACCCTCGCCCACGCCACAAAGGATAAAGCCGAAGCCTTAGGCGCAGAGCTTGGCAAAAAGGTCAAAGAAATGGCCGGCAATGCTTTTGCAGGGGCGCATGGATGAGATGAAAGCCTGTGTGATTACGCGGACAGAGCCCGGTGCCCATGCCACTGCAGAGGCGGTGCTTGGGATTGGGCTGACCCCGTTAATCGTGCCAGCTGCCAGAGTGGAGATCACGCCCGCCACCCTCGATCTTGACGGCGTGCAAGCGCTTTTGATGACCAGTGCGGCTGCCGCGCGCGCCATTCAAGTCACCGACACCTTAAAAACCCTGCCGCTTTATGCGGTTGGCGATGCAACAGCCGAAGCGGCCATTGCGGCAGGGTTTGAAACCGTGATTTCGGCGGGAGGCGACGGAGCAACATTGGCCGTTTTGGCCGCTGACCGCATGAGCCCAAGGCAAGGGGCCTTATTGCACTTGCGGGGGCGTGAAGTGGCCGGTGATGTGACCGGAATGTTGCGCGCTTGCGGCTTTGAAGCGCGCCATGTCGAAGTCTATGCAACCCATGACCATCCTGATTTCAAAGCCAATATTTTGATGCACTTGGCAAAAGATAGCGGCTTTATCCTAATCCACTCGCCCGCCGGAGCCCGTAGGCTTGCAGCCGCTGTAAGCGATGCCGCGCTGAACTTGGCCAACTGGTGCGTGCTTGGCCTCTCGTCGGCCTGCATTAAGCCATTGGAAGAATTGAGCTTTCGTTCGACCGGCATCGCCGATTCCCCAGATGAAGACGCCCTGCTGGAAGCTTTGCGCGACGAAGTTGAGAAACAAAGCCTTGAGTGAACGGGCGCAGCAGAGTTTAA
>CALRLV020000183.1:0-6294 GCA_943368895.1 Ferrovibrio terrae | reverse complement strand
GCGTTCGGCTTAGATTATGGCCTTCTTTCTCATGGAAAGCGTGCGCCGAACGGCTCATTTGGCAATCGTGCAGCATTGGCGACGAAGCTGATGGTATGATAGGTCCCACACAGCGCGAAGATTTCCAACTGCTGCTCTTTGCTCCAGTCGCGTTCAAATTGCTCGCTGATGCGGCTGTCCATTTTTCCTGACGCGCAAAGGTTGTCCACAGCCATTAGAAGGCAGGCTTCGGCTGGCGTCCATATGGCGTCGTCAACTTGGCTGCTTCGGGTTGCGGCGATTTGTGCTTCCGTGAGCTTAGCATGAGACCCGAATGCGCTGACATGTACGCCCCATTCGTATTCGCAATTCTTGTTGGCGGTCACACGCAAGATAACAATTTCTCGGATGCGTAAGGGTAATGGGCTGTCTTTATCGAGCAGATTTGGAACCCCTTTTTTCAAGAATCTCAAGCTGTTGGCGAAGACTCGGAACAGGGCCAGTATGTAACCTCCCTGTTGTGGATAGCTGGCCAAGACTTTGGCCACCTCTTCCGGATAGGGTTCGCTAATTGGCGCTAATCTGGTGGTCATTGCGGGCTCGCTTTGCTAGAGGTTTGCAAGCCGAAAGTATGCTACTAAATATGTAGCGTCAATATGGGGACGGAAATTGCACAAACTTCCCGGAACGCCTGTTCGCGGTTCGCAGACTGGCCGTCCAATCATGGTCTTGCTGGATGTCCTCGGGCAGCGCTGGACCTTGCGTCTCCTTTGGGAACTCAGCCATGATACCGCGACATTTCGCGCGCTCCGATCCCGCTGTGATGACGTCTCCCCAACTGTTTTGAATCAACGACTTAAGGAGCTGAGAGGCTTAGGCTTGGTTGATCTTGGCGAAAACGGCTACGAATTGACGAGCATGGGAATGTCTCTGGTAGCGAAGTTCGCCTCACTGGACGCTTGGGCAAATGATTGGGCTGCACGTCTGGAAAAGCAGGATATTTCGAAGGATTAGATCGTCCAAGACCCTCCCCAACTTCACCCCTCCAACGCCTTTATCATATCCACTCGGGTCCCATGCCGGCCGCCTTCAAATTGTGCGGTCAAGAATGCGTCGACGATATCAAGCGCGAGGCCAAGGCCTACGACGCGGGCACCAATGGACAGCATATTGGCATCATTGTGCTGGCGGATCATGCGAGCAGAAAATGTGTCCATACACACACCACACCGCACACCTTTCACCTTATTGGCGGCCATCATAATGCCCTGGCCTGTCCCGCACAGCAAAATGCCGAACCCGTACTGACCTGCAGCCACTAGGCGGGCGGCCTCTGCACCGCGTTCGGGATAGGGCGTACTCTCGGCGGTCATTGGACCTAAATCATCGACCTCCCAGCCCTGCGCGGTCACATGGTCGAAGATAGCGCGCCGCAGCTCAATCGCGGCGTGATCACTGGTGAGAACAAGGCGTTTGGTGACTGTCATGGAAAAAATCTATTTGCCGTGATGCCGGCCAATGCTGGCCTTGATGCGCTCCAAGGTCGCGCCGCGAATGGCAAGTTTATTGCCGTGATACGCATGGCCGGGCAATTGGGCGAGTTGGCTTGCCAAAGCAATGGCTTCAGCTTCGACCTTGTCCAAGCTGGTCAGGTGGTCGAGATAGCCTGCTTCCACGGCACCTTCGGAATCATAAATATGAGCTTGCACGACGGCTTTGGTCATATGCAGCGGGTTCAGGCGATCTTTGGAGAGTTCCAGCGCAAAGATCGGCAAAACCATGCCATTGATCGTCTCGTTCGCGCCAATTTTATAAGGCCCTGCCGCGCCAATGCGGGTATCGCAGGCATGCAGAATGAACACGCCCATCGCAATCGCATGGCCCGTACAGGCAGCAACGACGGGCAGGGGGTTGCCATAAAGACGCACCAAAAGGCCTGCTCCGGCATCAAGGAGTGCAATCGCGGCCTCTGGCCCAGAACCTGTCAGCGCTTGCAGGTCGAAGCCACCGGAAAAGCGACCTTCACGGCCTGCCAACACAATGGATTTGGCTTTCGCTTCTGCTTCATCCAAGGCCGCATGCAAGGAAGCCACCATGGCTTGATTGATCACATTGGCCTTGCCGTCATCCATGCGGATTACAGCCACATCGCCAATCATCTCCACGCTTGCACTCATGCCACTGCTCCCTGTTTGTTTCTGATCTAATTCTCGCCAGACTAGTAGAGATAAGCTTTTGTGGGTCAACCGGGCAGATGCAAGTTCGGGGCATCGCCGCAACATCCGTGATTTGACCTTAGTCACCTGCCTGTCTAATCCAAGCGGCACTGGGGTCGGATAGAAAGAGGCGTGAGATGTTGGATGTGGCGACAAAAGGCGATGATGTGCAAGCTGGTTTAACCCGCCTCACCATCCGTCGACCTGATGACTGGCACGTACATCTGCGCGATGGCGCGATGTTGGCCGCGGTCGTCAATTATACGGCGCGCCAATTTGCCCGCGCGATTGTGATGCCAAATCTCGCCCCACCTGTGACGACAACAGCACTGGGTGCAGCTTATCGTGACCGCATCGTGGCAGCCACAGATCCCGCCCTCAAATTCACGCCTTTGATGACTTGCTATCTGACCGATCATAGCGATCCGGTCGATATCTCAGAGGGCTTTCAATCCGGCGTCTTCACCGCCTGCAAGCTCTATCCCGCCCATGCGACTACCAATTCCAGCCATGGTGTGACTGACTTTAACAAGCTCTATCCGGTGTTTGCGGCGATGGAGAAGATCGGCATGCCGCTTTTGTTGCATGGCGAAGTAACCGAATCCCACATCGACATTTTCGACCGGGAAGCTGTTTTCATCGACCGCATCTTGAGCCAAATCGTCCGCGATTTCCCGGGCCTCAAGATTGTGTTTGAGCACATCACAACAGCCGATGCCGTTGCTTTTGTGGAAAGTTCCAGCCATCCGATTGCGGCGACCATCACCCCACATCACCTTGATTTTAATCGCAATGCCATGTTCGAGGGTGGCATTCGCCCGCACTTTTATTGCTTACCAGTCGCCAAGCGTGAGACCCATCGTTTAGCGCTGCGCAAGGCCGCTATTTCAGGATCGCCTAAGTTTTTCCTGGGCACCGATTCCGCCCCGCATGCGATTGGCGACAAGGAATCGGCCTGTGGCTGCGCGGGCATTTTCAATGCGCCTTATGCGATTGAAAGCTATGCCAAGACTTTTGAAGAAGAGGGCGCGCTCGACAAGCTCGAAGGCTTTGCCAGCCTCTTTGGCCCACGCTTTTATGGTCTTCCGGTAAATGAAGAGAGCGTCGTGCTGGAGAAGGTGGCTGTCGACATCCCAGCCACATTGTCTGCCGCCGGCACCCAAGTTGTTCCCTTCCACGCAGGCCAGACGTTGGCCTGGAAGTTTATGGGCTAAGCCTTAGCCTTAAAATACGCTGTTCTTGGGAAAGTTCAAAAAACTGGTGCCACAGGGGAGGATTGAACTCCCGACCTCATCATTACCAATGATGCGCTCTACCACTGAGCTACTGCGGCATCGGACGCGAAAAATCCTGCGTCTGTCTTTGAAGGCGCGCTGATACCCCGCTTACCCCTTTCTGAAAAGGGGTCTGACGCATATCATCTTCACATGAACGAATCGCTACCCCCAAAAATCGCAGTTAATGCGTCACCTAAGTCCCAAGTTGCGAAGAAACCCTCCAAAGAAGAGCGGTTGAAAGCCGCTCTGCGCGATAATCTGAAGCGGCGCAAAGAGGCCGCGCGTAAGTCCGATCCTGCTTAAGGCTCAAGCAGACCCAACCCGCAAGCTAGCCACATCCACGCTTTGGCTTAACGCCACTTGGCCTTGCTCGCCGCGAATATCCACGCGCACCTGTGGCCCGCCCGCTTTGTTCCAAAAAATATCAATGAGGCCGAAGTTGCGGGCGCGATAGGCTTCCCCAATCCGCAAGGCATTGGGCGGCAAGACTGGCCAGACTTCGGTGAGGCCAGAAGAGGTAAAGTCCCACAGCGGATAGGGCACATTGGCATCCAGACGCGAGACCTCGCCATAATGGGTGTCACCCGACAGGCAGATAAGGCCATTGGCCTTGGTTTTGCGGATTGTCTCAATCAAGCGCTGGTGGTCTTGTGCATAATTGATCCAAGCCTCCCAGCCCGGAAAGTCGGCGACGACTTGCAGCGAGCTGGCAAGGATGCGGATATCTGCGGGCAGACGTAATTGCTCTTCCAGCCAACGCCATTGAACTTCACCCAGCATAGAGGCCTTAAGCTCTGGATTGCGGGCATAGGGGCCGGGGACGGGCTTGCCGGCGGCGGCCAGTTCTTTCTCCCAGTCCGAATAGCTCTTGCCACCCAGATCGAGACGCACGATCTCTGAGCGATTAAAGCGCAGGTCTGGCAGGATGATCTGAATGCGTTTGCCAGCGGGCCCAAACAGATAGGCGCTATAGATCCCATCGCGGCTGCGGCGCGGGCTGGCAGCGGCCTCGCCCCAGAAGTCGCAGAAAATTTTCCGCGCTTCTTCCTTCATCGGATAGTCGCCGCCTGCATCATTTTCGCCGAAATCATGATCGTCCCAGACGGCAAGAATTGGGGTAGTTTCCCGCAGCTTCTTGAACCCCGGCTTTTCGGCCAATTGCGCATATTTCGCGCGCATCTCGTTTGGATCGCGCGTGTCGAGATAGACATTGTCGCCCAAGAAAATGAACAGGTCTGGCTTGGCCGCCAATACGGCTTCCCAGATCGGCTGATCCTTGGATTGCTTGGCGCAAGAGCCAAAGGCGATCCGCGTCAGAGCTTTGGCCGCAATCGCCTGCGCACTTTTGGGCAATAAGTCGGGCGCTGTGGCGGCAGCTAAGCCGGGTGCTACCACAAGGCCTGCAGCAAGATTTAAGGCGTCACGTCGGCTGGTCGTCATCGCAAAGCTCCTTAGAAAAAAGGGGCCCAAAGACGATGCTTTGAGCCCCTCAGGTGCCCGGGGGGGACTAAAGTTAGAAGGCTTTCTTCAAAGTGAAAACGACTTGTTGTGGCGCACCAGCCAGCAAGGTTTGGTTGTCGCCGCTATTGCCGAAGCCGTTGGAGCCAATGGTCGAGACATAGCGCTCGTCGGTTGCATTGGTGACATTCAGCTGGGCTTCGAGGCCTTCCAACAATTCGTTGCCGGTGAAACGATAGCCCAAGGTGATTTCGGCCAAAGTATAGGCGTCGACTTTGCCATTGGTCTTGTCGTTCAGATAGGTGAAGTAACGCTCACCCGTGTAAGACGCGCCCAGTTTCGCAAACAAATTGCCATTGTCATAGGAAAGCTCCCCCTTGAACAGGAATTCTGGCGTGTTGACGACCTTTTTGCCCTTGGTGGCAGTGATGACAACCCCGGCACGATTGACGACATTGTCGGCATATTCGGAATTGTTATAGGTCAAAGAGCCGAACACATTGAATTCGTCGGTCAGCTTATAAAGACCAACAAGCTCTGCCCCGTAAGAATTGACGGCCCCGACGTTGGACAGGATCGGAGCATTGCCCACGATGCCAGCGCCTTGCGAGACACCCAGCAAGCGGTTCTCAAAGCGGACGGCATAGCCTGCAACACTCGCCTCAAACTTATCGCCGCGAACGCGCCAACCCAATTCACCCGTGGTTGACTTTTCTGGGTCTAGGGTGCGGGACACTTCATCCACATTGGCTTGGCTACGCGAAGCAAATGGGCCAGCGGTTGCGGCCGACACATAGGCCGCCACATTGCGCGAGAACGTGCCGAAGATGTTGCTGGTTGGGCTCAACTCATATTTGAAGCCCACTTGCGGCAGGAAGGCTTCACTGGTGCGCAGTTTGCCGCTGATGCCATTGGCAGAGGTTGGGGCGGCATTATTGATGGTGGTGGTGGTCACTTCATTGGTCACACGCACTGACTTAAAGCCCAGATTAACTGTCAGCGCGTCGCTCACGCTCCAATTGTCTTGCACCCAGAATTGCAGGGTGGAGGTGTCAAACCGATAAGCCCATTGGGTGAAGAAGGGGCTGGCCATAAAGTCCAGCGAAGGGCGGATATTGGAGGCGCGTGCCAAACAATAAAAACGACGGGCTTGGTCGAACTGATTGTTTTCAACCCACAGGCCAGTAGAAACTTGGTGCGCACCTGCGTCAATCGTCAGCGAGCCAAAAGCGCCCGTCCGCTCAATATCATATTCGGTCGTGCGGACAGAGATGGGGGAGGGGGCTGTGATCGGGCTACCATTCTGGTCCGGTGCACCGGCGGGGGTGGCGACATAAGGGGTAAACCATATGCCTTGGCCCTCA
>CALRLV020000182.1:0-6295 GCA_943368895.1 Ferrovibrio terrae | reverse complement strand
TCCAAGATAAGCGATATTGGTTGCCATTTCCTAACGTCAAGGCGAATTGGCCGCAATAGGTCAGTCTGGGCTGTCGAGTTTCGACCTGAGCTTTAAAAAAGCCAGTCTCAGGCGGGACTTAACCGTGCCTAGTGGCGTGCCGGTCTGCTCAGCAATCTCGCGGTGCGACAGGCCGTCATAAAAGGCTTGCTGCAAAAGTTGACGTTGTTCTTCGGGCAGATCGACAATGGCCGCCCGCACCAATTGGTCGCGCTCAGCACCCGTTATCAGCGAATCGGCAGCCGGAGGTGCAGAAGGCAAGAGAAGCGGGTCATTGGGGTCGAGCTCTGGCTTGGTGGTGCGACGAATGGCATCGATGCGCTTATTCCGCGCCACCCGAAACAGCCAAGTCGAGACTGAAGCTTGCGTGCGATCAAATAAATCAGCCTTACGCCAAACCGTGACCATAACATCTTGGGCCAGCTCTTCGGCGAGCGCATTATCCGCCCCCAGTCGCATCAGATAGGCTTTTACCCGAGGGCCATAATAGGCAAATAACTCGCCATAAGCAGCCTTGTCCTTATGCACTGCGACCGCTTCCATCAGATCGGCAAAGCGATCACGTTCACCTTCACTCAAGGTCCCCGAATTAGACGGGGCTTTGCCAGCGGCAGACCCCGTCGGGCTCGCTAGCGGCTTGCGTGAAGAATTGTCCGAAGAAGACATGGGGTTTGGAAGCTACTTTCTACGGCGCTCTGTCTATCAAGGAAACCACGACGCGCCTACAACCCTTACCACGCAGGGCATGACAAAGTAAGGCGAAGGCAACAGTCTGTAGTCGGGACGTTTTTTGAGGTGCCTCGCCCATAAAAGTGTGAGAAAAGCGACGCAATCGCTTAAAAGGACACGGGCAAAGGTGCAAGGTGATCGACTTAAGGCACCCTTGTACCAACGAATACAGATTGCACCCTCCTCCACCTAGTGGATAAGCTGGCTCAAGATCGTGGAATGGAATGCGGGATGAATGAGTTGATGCGCTTTATTGGCCTCGCGCGGCGGGTAGTCCTCTGGCTCTGCGCGCTTGTGTGCTTGTTTGGCTCGCCCGCCCTCTCGCAGGCGCAGGCAGGGGCGGTTCGCATTGAGCCTGACGCGATTGTAAATCTCTGGCCCGGGGCCGCGCCCGGCGCGCCCAATCCAATTCCCAAGGAAGAAATTGTTTTCAGGAGCAATCCGTTCAATCTGATCGACCGCGCCGCCCATCAGGTTGCAACACCCAATCTCAGCCTCTTCCGCCCCAAGAAGCCCAATGGGGCCGCCATTCTGATTATTCCAGGTGGGGGCTATTCTTGGGTGGTGGTCGACAAGGAAGGCTATGAGGGGGCTCAGCGCTTTGCCGCAGAAGGCTATATGGTCTATGTGCTGCGCTATCGCCTGCCCCATCAAGGCTGGGCGGCTGGCCCTGACACGCCCCTGCAAGACGCCCAGCGTGCCATGCGCCTAATCCGCTCGCGGGCAGGCCAAGACGGCATTCAAGCTAACAAAATCATGGTGATGGGCTTTTCCGCTGGCGGGCATGTCGCAGGCTCTTTGGCGCTGAAGTTCGACCAACAGGTCGCGCCACCGCTGGACAATGTGGATGGCCTCTCGGCCAAGCCCGATCTTGCGGTTCTGATGTATCCGGTCGTCACCATGACAGAGCCTTTCCGGCACCCCAAGTCGCGTGAAAACATGATTGGGCTTGCGCCCAGCCCCGCAGCGATTGCCGCTTATTCGCTGGAAACGGCAGTACGGGCCGACGCGCCCCCCTTATTCATCCTGCACACAGGTGATGATCCAGCCGTACCAGTGGAAAACGCTCTAATGCTCTATGAGGCGGCGCGGCGTGCGAAAGCCTCCGTCACCCTGCATCTATTTGAGAAAGGCGGACACGGCTTTGGCCTGCGCGGCAGTGCCGGCACGCCACTCGCCCTTTGGCCCGACCTTGTGTTGAGCTGGGCGCAGGATAAGGGCTTCCCGAAGCCCTAAGTCCCGCGCGATTTAGCGCCAGCATCCAGCACATCTGGGCGACGCGGCTCCATCGTCGCCAAGTCCCAGTCGTCGGGCACAAAGGCGCGATAGGTTGGCTTTTGAACTGGATAACCGCCGACTTCGCTTTCGCTATCAATGATTTTGCCGCGACCCTCAGCAATATCAGCCAAGATGCGCACGTCATGGGCGTCACGGTCCCAAGGCCGGGCACCGACTTTGGTCAAAAGATCTGCCTCTAGGCCTGCAGCAGGGCCAATCTTTAGGCCCGCGGGGAGGTCGAGTGGCTGGGTCGCCACATTGATTTTTGCCGTGCCAGACGTGTAGCGACCCGTCTGTGGCAGCGCTTTGCCATTCATGTCTTGGGCGATGTTATCGCGCATGAACAAGTCAAGGTCGCCATGGCCACCCAGCATCACAAGCGGTAAACCCGATGTTGTATTGTGCCCTCCGCGCATGGCATTGCCGATCACCGTCATCCGGCCATTCTGGAAGGGTTGGGTGCCCCATTCATTGGCCATCAGATTGTAATGAATGGCTCGATGGCCCGGATTATAGATCAGATTATTGATAATCGCACCATGCACCCCGCCCTTAAACAAGGGATTGCGCTCCACATTGTGGGCATAGACATTGCGGTAGATCAACACGTCATTGGCATTGTCGTGGATGAGTGAGCCCTTTGAATGCTCCCCCTTCGCATGGGTCGCATTGGCCAAGCTTTCGGCGATCAAATTATTGGAATAGGTAATCTGGCGCGAGGTGCCTGCCCGCCATTCGGCTGGGGTTTTGCCAGTGAAACGTGGGCCAGAGGCCGATAAATTCTCATCTGTCCCCCAGGTCAGGCTGCAATGATCTACGATCACATTGCGCGCGCCAATGGTGGAGAAGGAATCAAAGTCATTGCCGCTCATCTTCGGCTTGCCAGCTTCGCCAGCCCGCACCCGAATATGGCGCATAATGACTTCAGAGGTCGCTACATCAATCCCACCCCGGATCAAAGTAATGCCGGGCGAAGGGGCAGTTTGACCCGCGATAGTCAAGAATGGCTCTGTGATCTTCAGCGTCGTGGCTTCCAAATCAATCACGCCACCCACTTCAAACACGATGATTCGCGGCCCCTTGGTTTCCACCGCTTGCTTGAACGAACCCGGTCCATCTTTAGCCAAAGTCGTGACGCGCAGGATTTGTCCACCCCGCCCGCCGACTGTGTTCGCAGCCCATCCCACAGCGCCGGGGAATGCCTTTTCTGCGGCTGCACGCGCCAAAGTCTGCGCCATGCCGGGGCTGGCAATCAAACCTACAACTGCCGCTGAAGTCGCACCCAATAGCTGTCTGCGGTTCATGCCGCTTCTCCCCTGTTTCACGATCCAAACCAGACATGGATCATCAATTTTGTATTGTTCATGCATATTGACACCGGTTTCCAAAATGCGCAATCATGAAAATCAAAGGACGAAAGCGCACATGTTTCAGACCCGCGACTCCGTGAAAGAGCCTACTAGCGCCACCCATGCCAGCGACATTGCAGGCCAATTTCGCGCGGCGCGCTTGAGCCAAACGGCCCTGCCTGACTTCCCGGGACCTCTGCCGCGCGCGTTGGATGAATCCTACACGATCCAAGATGTCGCGATTGCCGATTGGCCAGACACGCTGGTTGGCTGGAAGGTAGGGCGCATCTTGGGCGATCTGGTCCAAGTGCATGGGACAGATCGTTTGATCGGGCCGATCTTCACAGCTTCCTTGCAGCGCGCAAATGGGGAGAGCGAGGAAAGCTTTGCGGCGATCCCCGGTGGTTTTTGCGCGGTCGAAGGCGAATATGTGTTTGAGCTGGCCACGGATGCTGAGCCCGGCAAAACCGATTATGAAGCAGGCTCGGCTCTTGCCCTGGTTGGCGAACTTTGGACTGGCATTGAAGTCGCCGGTAGCCCACTGGCCACCATCAATGACCTTGGCCCAACGGTTGTGGTCTCTGACTTTGGCAATAATTGGGGCTTGATCCTCGGCAATCCGGTTCAAAATTGGCGCGCGCGCTTGGAAGAGCTCACCTGTGCTGTCACCATCAATGGCGATGTGGTCGGTACGGGCGTTGTCACAGCATTTCCGGGCGGCATCACTCAGTCGCTGGTCTTTGCGCTAAATTGTGCGGCTGGGCGTGGTCTGCCCTTAAAGCGCGGCATGCTCATCTCCACGGGTGCCGTCTCTGGCGTTCATGACGCCAAGCCCGGCGATCAAGCGATTGCTGACTTTGGCCAAGACGGAAAAATTGCCTGCCGCCGCTTGGCAGGCCCTTCGAGCTCAGGACAAAAATGATGGTTACACGCCGCTCTCTTTTAGCCACAGCAGGCCTAGCCTTACCGCTCGTTTCTGCTTGCCAGCCCCATAGCGCTGGCGGCGTTTTGACCGCCTGTGACGTGCACCGCGACGGCTATCCAACCGTGACCGCGGTGAAATGGCTCGGCGAAGCTTTGGCCAAGGAAACGGGTGGTCGCCTCTCTATCCGCTCCTATCCCTCTGGGCAATTGGGCGCTGAAGATGATACGATTGCGCTGGCCCAATCTGGCGTGATTGACATTTGCCGTGCCAATGCTGCTGCGCTCAATAATGCGTTTCCCCTGACCCAAGTCGTCTCAATGCCGTTCGTCATTCAGAATGACGATCATTTGCACCGCGTGCTGGATGGACCAATCGGTCAAGAGATTTTGGATGGCTTTAAAGCGCGCGGGTTGATTGGTTTGGCTTCTTACGATGCCGGCGGGCGCTGCTTCTACAATACCCATCGTCCGATTGAGACGCCGAAAGACCTGCATGGTCTCAAGATCCGCGTGCCGCAATCGGATGTTTTCATCGACGCCGTTGCTGCCATGGGGGCGAACCCGACGCCTTTGAGCTTTAGTGCCGTTTACTCCTCGCTTCAGAGCCGTCTGATCGATGGGGCGGAGAATAATTGGCCGACTTTTGAAACCGCCCGTCACCTCGAAGTAGCCCATTATTGGTCACAGACCCAGCATTCCTACTCGCCCGAGTTTTTGATGATGTCGGCCAAAAGCTTTGGCCAACTCAGCCAAAAGGACCAGGATTTGATGCGCGACCTGGCCAAAGCGTCTGTCGCTATCATGCGTGAGGCCTGGGTGAAGACCGAGGCTGAGTCGCGGACCAAAGCGCTCGCCGCGGGCACAAAAGTGGTCGAGGTCAATAAGGCCGCCTTCAAGGCGGTCTGCGATCCCGTCAATGCACAACGCCTGAACAACCCAGATGTCGCCCGCCTCTATGCGGCGATTAAAGCGATGGTTTGACATGGAAAACGAACAAGAAGCTGCATCGAACGGTCAAGTGAGTGTGCTGGATCGGCTAGCCAATGCCTGCAAAATGGTGGCGCTAACGGGCCTTGTCATCATAACTTTGGTACAGGCTTGGCAGGTTTTTGCCCGCTATATCCTCAATAACTCACCGGGCTGGACAGAGCCTGTTTCGGTCTTCTTCATGGGCATGACCGTGATGATGGCCGCAGCCGTCGGGGTACGCGAAGGCACACATTTTTCCTTCTCCAATATTCTTGATGGCATGCCTTCGGGGCTGCAAGCGCTGGTGCGCCGATTGCTCCTCGCACTCACGTTAGGGGTCGCTGTTCTATTGGCCTATTGGGGCATGACGCTCGCGCTCGATAACTGGGATGTCAGCATGGCAGGCGCCCCAATCCCGGCCGGTATTCGCTATGTGCCCTTTGCCATTGGTGCTTCCATCATGGCGTTGTTTGCTGCCGAGCGCTTATTCGCGCGCACGAAAAACTAAGGACGAAACCGATGGCTCTCGCAGCACTTTTCCTTGTCTTCGCCCTTCTCTTGGTCCTTGGCGCGCCGGTGGCGATTGCTTTGATCATCTCAACAATCAGTGCAGCCTTGGTGTCGGGCATTCCGCCCATGGTGGTAGGCCAACAAGCAGCAGCCGATATTTCAAATGTCGGCCTTCTGGCCATTCCGCTTTTTGTGTTTGCTGGCGAGTTGATGCTGAAGGGCGGCATTTCAGAGCGGATCATCGCGCTGGCGAGCGCCTTGGTCGGCCGCTTCCGCGGGGGCCTCGCACAAGTCAGCGTTGTGGCCTCAACCCTGTTTGGCGGGGTTTCAGGCTCTGCCATTGCCGACATTTCTGCTGTGGGGGGTACCATGATCCCGCAAATGGCCCAGCGCGGCTATGACAAGGATTATGCCGTCAATGTGACGATTTCGGCCGCACTCGTCGCACTTCTGGTGCCACCCTCGCACAATATGATCTTGTTTTCTGCCGCTGCTGG
>CALRLV020000181.1:0-6327 GCA_943368895.1 Ferrovibrio terrae | reverse complement strand
TGCAGGCCCTGCCTACACCAAAGGCCAAATTCGATTGTTTGTGGGCAATTTGACGGGTCAAGTCCGCTGCGCGCCGCTACGCGGCAGATTTCCGAAGGAAATCTGGACTTGACGCGACAAATCGCCCGATCACGCTAAAGGAAGCGGTTGGGTGACCAGAATGGGCACCAAAGCGCTTCTAGATAAAAACCTATCCAAAACGATGTCATCCCCGCCGCAGCGTGAGCTGCGAGCGGGGACCTCAGGGGATCTTGCGGCTAAAGGCCCCCGATTGGCGAAAGCTATCGGAGATGACAACACACTTGTTATTGGACTTTGCGGCACAAGATCCCCGATTGGCTGACGCCATCAGGAATCACATCTTTTGGGATGAATGAAAGAACCTGCCCTTTATTGCACCCGCTTATAAGCAGTATATTCCTTTGCCGGATCTTGCAGCACAGGGCGCAGGACCATGGCGGTATTGGCTGGAACTTCGACACGGATCAGGCCGGCGCGCAGCCTTGTCTGATAGCCGGAAAAGACATCTTTCAAGGCTTCGTTATTCATCAGCTTTGAATCACGCACCGACAAGAATTCTGAGACTGGCGCATCGGTTGGATTGACCAGAACGACGGCCAATTCACCCACTTTATCGGTATAGCGGGTGAAGGCCAGAAGCGTTTCAGTATCCAGACGGCGGAATTCGCCAATACGCAAAGCGCGCATCTCTTTGCGCAAGCCGGTTAACTGGCGCAGCCAGACGAATTCTGCGTTGCTGTCATTGGCCTTTGACCAGTCCATCGGCGCACGGTTCATCGGGTCATCTGCGCCTTCAAGGCCCACTTCGACGCCATAATAAAGATTGGGCGACCCGGGCAAAGTGAATTGCAGGATCTGAGCCATGCGGCGGTTCGCAGCATCTGGCAAACGATTGGCCAAGCGTGGTCGATCATGATTGTCCAACACAATCCATGATCGCAACAAGCCTTCATAATCACTGTCTACGACCATGCGTTCGAGAATGGCAGCCGCTTGGCGGCCTGAAACCTTGCCATCGACCAATTCATAAATCACTTCGCCAGCGGTGATGTTCAACATCCCATCCATCGGCCCCAGCCATTGTTCGGGATAATTATAAATCTCGCCCAGCATCAAGGACCCAGGCTTTGCCTGATGGGCCGCCTTGGTGGCGTCGCCTAAGAATTTGAAGCCGATGTCATAGGCGACATCGAGGCGCCAGCCATCCACGCCATCGCGCAGCCAGCCTTGGATGACCGAATCCGGGTCTCCATACAGACGCGCCTGAACAGCCGGGGTTTCCCATTTCACGTCTGGCAGATTGGCGATATCCCACCAGCCGCGATAGCCCATTTTATACTCTGGGCCGATGAAATACCAATCGCGGTAAGGACTATTGGGATTTTTCAGCGCATCCTGAAACTGCGGCGAGTTGCGCCCCATATGGTTTAAGACGCCATCGAGGACGAGGCGCATCCCCTTTTCATGCAGGCCAGCAGCCAGCTTCTTGACGTCTTCGCGCGTGCCATATTCAGGCGAGACTTTGAAATAGTCATTGGCGTCATATTTGTGATTGGTGAAGGCATCATGGATCGGCCCCAAATACAGGACATCGACATCGAGAGCTTTAATATAGTCGAGTTTGCTGGCCAGACTGTCGAGGTCGCCACCCCAGAAATCGAGCTCATGTGTCCAAAGGCCCTGCTCTGGCAGGAGTTTCCCGCGCTTGGGAACGCTAGACCATGGCTGCAATGTGCGAGGGGCCGCATAGAGTGCGCGCTTGGCTTCCAGGTCGCGCGATGGCGCAAAGCGGTCTACCATCACTTGATACACCACGGGACCAATGCGCCAATCGGCTTCACGTGCGGCTAGCTTGGGCGCGAGCGCCAAGTCATGGGGATTGGCAAACGAGATGGGTTCAGACACTTTCGGGCGTTCCTTGTGTTGCACGGGGCGCGGTGTTTGGGCAAAGGCCGAGGTGCTGACAAGCAAAGCGCTCGCCGCACAAGCACAGGTGCGCAGGATCATTTTCCAGCGATTCTTCACCATTTAGCACGCCACCCAGAAGCTTGTTGTTTTCCTACATAGTGCCGAAGTGATCGTGAAATGCAAGGGTGCTAGATGCGGCTCGACCCCTGCCACAAATAGGCCTAGAGCTGAGGTTAGGCCTGTCTATTTGTTGTGTATCATTCAAACTTGGCTTTGAATTCAGATGGATTTGGCAGGCAAAGCAGGTAAGAAGATCACGGGACGCAAGAGGCTTGGAATGACCCGAAAGGGAATGTCACGATGAACCGGCGCTGGATGATTTTGGGTGGCACAGGTCTAAGCCTCGCTGCTGGCTTGGGCATTTGGACTTGGATTTCACGCAGCAAGACTAAGGACGGCAAGCTGCCAACGCCCGAGCCGACACCCGCCCAGCCGACACCTGAACCGACTAAAGCTCCCGCCAAGCCAGAGGTGGCCAAGACAGGCCCCGCCAAATCCTCCATCCGTGAAGGCTTGATCAAGGACCCAACCGTGCGCGAGAGTCCCGAGGCAGCTATTGCACGCGGGACCGGACTTACTTGGCGCAAGCCGCAATTGGCTGAAGTGGTGACGCCCGACAAATGGTTGGCCGTGCGCCCCTTGAGTGAGCCGGGTTTTGCCGCGCGCGCAGGTGCCGGGGTCGACATTACAGACGCGGTCCTTCGCGAACTGGTGGGGGACAAAGAACTAGCGCCCGGGCCTGTGGTGTTCGCTATTCGCGGTGCGGTTTCGGATCGGCAGAGCAATCCGTTTGCCTCAGGCCATCGCTTGAGCATTGTGCCACCCGATCATTTGAATTTCTGCTGCACCATTGGCGTCTGGGACCCAGAAACCAAGCAATTATCGACCTATGCAGCCTCAACCGTGCCGAACCGCACCGCGATTGTATCCTCCGCTTTAGGGGTGCAAGCGGCCAATATGTTGCTGCCGGGCGTGTTTAATTATGTGCCGGGCTCGCATTCCAATTATAAGAAATATGGTTTCCCCTTCTCGATCATTGGAGCGTTGCGCCAGAATGGCGCGGGTGGCGGCGCGGGAGCCTTGAAAGTCTTGCGCGCGACAAATCCGATGGGGATGCAGGGTGCCAGCGTCTCGACGACCACAGACGATAATATTCATTGTGCGGAGACACCTTTACTGGAGCCCTATGACCGGTTTTCTTCTGAAGGCTGCATGGTGGTGGCTGGGCGCTATACGCCGCAAGAAGGCCACACGGGGCCTTGGGCGCGCTTCTTGAAAGACGCGAAGTTTAAGGGCCGTGCGAAAGTCACGGTCATTCTGGCCAATAGCACGCAACTGCCAGTCGTATGACCTGCTTGCCTTAACACGGACAGCTAACTGGGCTATGAGGCCCGCCATGAGCACTGCACACGCCCTTTTTGCCCTGTTTCGAATTATCAGCCCGGCACGCCGCTGACTTCGATTCCGCGTGCCGGGAAGACATCGCCACAAAATCAAGTCATGACACGCGTGGCGTGAAACCACGCAGCGCGCTTAGATAAAGACCAAACCGATGACCTCAGAACCACGCGACTATCGTCCCACCATCTTCTTGCCTGACACCCCTTTCCCCATGCGCGCAGGCTTGCCGCAGAAGGAACCACAATTTGTCGCCAAATGGCAGGCAGAAGACCTCTACGGTCGCCAGCGCAAAGCCAGCGCCGGGCGCACGCGCTTTGTCTATCATGATGGCCCACCCTATGCGAACGGCAACTCCCACATCGGGCACTCGCTAAACAATAGCTTGAAGGACTTTGTCTGTCGCTCGCGCCAAGTTTTGGGCTTTGACGCGGACTTTGTGCCCGGCTGGGATTGCCATGGCCTGCCGATTGAGTGGAAAGTCGAAGAAGAGTTTCGCGCCAAGGGTCGCAAGAAAGACGAAGTGCCAGCCGCAGAATTCCGCGCCGCCTGCCGTGTCTATGCGCAAAAATGGGTCGATATCCAAAGCGGTGAGCGCCAGCGCATGGGCCTGATGGCCAATTTCGCCAATCCGTATCGGACAATGGATTATGAGGCCGAAGCCACCATCGCCGAGGAATTCCTCAAAGTCGTGAAAACCGGCCTTGTGTTCCGTGGGTCTAAGCCTGTGATGTGGAGCCCGGTTGAGCGCACATCGCTGGCCGAAGCCGAAGTTGAGTATCAAGAAAAGGTAAGCCCAACGATTTGGGTGAAGTTTCCGATCTTGAGCGGCCCGGCCGTTGGGGCGAGCCTGATCATTTGGACCACCACCCCTTGGACCATCCCGGGCAACCGTGCCGTCAGCTATTCGCCCGACATTGCCTATGGTGTCTATGAAGTTGAAGCCATGGAGGCCGACCTCGCTTTCGAACCATGGGCAGCCCCCGGCGACCGCCTCGTTGTGGCCGATAAGCTGAAGGATGATGTGTTTGGCGCAGCCAAGATTGCGTCGGCCAAGCGCGTGGCTGACTTTGATCCGTCAACGGCCGTGTGCGCCCACCCATTGCGCGGCAAGGGCTATGACTTTGATGTCCCGCTGCTTTCTGGGGACCATGTGACCGATGAAGCGGGGACAGGCTTTGTGCATACAGCGCCCAGCCACGGCACGGACGATTATCTGGTCTGGATGAAGTCGGGCCTACCCCAAGCCGATATCCCCTTCACGGTGGATGCCGATGGCCGCTACACCAAGGAAGCGCCGGGCTTTGAGGGCTTGGCAGTGCTGGAACTGGAAGGCAAAAAGGCTGGTAAAGAAGGCCCTGCCAATGGCGCGGTCATCGCCGCCTTGATTGAGGCGGGTGGGCTATTGGCGCGTGGCCGCTTGACCCACCAATATCCCCACTCGTGGCGTTCTAAAGCGCCTTTGATCTATCGCAACACCCCGCAATGGTTCATCGCCATGGACAAGCCAGTCGCTCATTTAGGTGGCAAGACGTTGCGCGATGTCGCGATGGCCGAAATTGCTGCGACCGATTGGGGCAATGAGGCAGGCTCTAACCGTATCACCGCCATGGTGAGTGAGCGGCCAGACTGGTTGATCAGCCGCCAGCGCGCCTGGGGCGTGCCTTTGGTCATGTTCGTCCACAAAGAAACCGCGACCATCCTGCAGGATGAGGCTGTTAATGCGCGGATTTTGGCTGCTATGCGCACGGGTGGGGCAGATGCTTGGTTTACCAATGACGCCACATTCTTCTTGGGCGATGCCTATGATCCTGCCGAATATGAGAAGGTGGAAGACATCCTCGACGTCTGGTTTGACTCAGGCTGTACCCACGCCTTTGTGACGCGCAAGCGCTATGGCGAAGATACCCAAGCCGACCTCTATCTCGAAGGCTCTGACCAGCATCGCGGCTGGTTCCAGTCGTCCTTGCTGGAGAGCTGTGCGACCCGCGGCAAAGCGCCTTACAAGGCCGTCCGCACACATGGCATGATTGTGGACGAGCAAGGCCGGAAAATGTCCAAGAGCTTGGGCAATGGCATTGAGCTGGAAGACGTGTTGCGCCAAAACGGCATGGAAATCCTGCGCCTGTTGTTCGCTGCTGCCGACTACACCAATGAATTGGCCTTGGGCAAAACCATTCTGGATCAGGCAAGCGAAACCTACCGCAAACTGCGCAATACCCTGCGCTATATGCTGGCAAGCTTGAAGGACTTTAGCCCCGACAAGGCCGTCGCTTATGGCGACATGCCATTGCTGGAGAAATGGCTGTTGGGTCGGGCCTTTGAAGTAGGTCAAGAAGTGCGCGCCGCTTGGTTGGATTATGACTTCAAGCGGGCTTTGTCGGCCGTGTCTGATTTTGCCAATCTCGATGTCTCAGCCCTTTATGTCGATGTGCGCAAGGATGCGCTTTATTGCGACGAGTTAGACAGCTTGCGCCGCCGCGCCAGCCAGACTGTGCTGGACCTATTGTTTGAGCGCATGCTGTTGTGGCTGGCCCCCATCCTGCCCTTCACCACCGAAGAAGCTTGGGGAACGCGCTTCCCAGAAGCAGAGTCGATCCATTTGCGTGCGCTGCAGGATGATCCCGTCGAGTGGCAGGACGCGGCTTTGGCCAGCCGCATGGGTCATTTACGTGATCTGCGCCGGGTTGTGACAGGTGCTTTGGAAGTCCAGCGCCGGGAAAAGACGATTGGTTCTTCGCTGGAAGCTGCCCCCGTCGTTTATGTAACTAATGACGCCATTCGTGGGGCCATTGGACAGGAAGATTTAGCCGAATTGTGCATCACCTCAGGCCTTGAGCTTCGCAATGGTGACGGCCCGGCTGAAGCCTTCCGCTTGGAAGAAGTCGCAGGCGTGTCGGTTGTGTTTGAACGCGCGCCCGGCATCAAATGCGCGCGCAG
>CALRLV020000180.1:0-6354 GCA_943368895.1 Ferrovibrio terrae | reverse complement strand
TGGGCGTCTTGATACGTCCAGTTTGGCGAAACGTTTCACCTCTTTGAGAAAGCCTGATTGATGTTCTCCCTATTGATGATGGCGGCCATTGCTGAGGCCCCAACCCCTTATAAGCCGACAAATTTATGCGAAGGCATTGCCAAAATCGAGCAGGCGACCTTGGATCGGCCGCTTGCCTTTAAGTCTTTGGTGACAACCGAATCCCGTCCAACTCGAGTGCGAAATGCGCAAGGCGTACTGGTCGTCGAAAACCGACCTGTGTCGGTTGTAAAGCCGCTGGAAGGTTTGGTTGATTGTCGGTTCGTCTATAATACGTCGATCTCATTGGCGTGCTATGCCACCCCCGTGGTAGATGAGGCCGATGAAGCTGCTTTGGCGAAGGCCTTGGGCGAATTCGCCGACGAAGTCGCAAAATGCCTTAAAAATGAGAATCTAACGCGACGCAGCGATGATTTTGGCGCAAGTCCATCGATTGCCTTTGCAGGTGGAGCCAAAGAACCATTCTATCAAATTTCGATGGTGGTTTTGCCCGACGTCTCTGATAAGCGTCGGCCTGAACTCTTGGTGCTAGGTCCTGCAGAATTGCCACCGGCACCAGCGCCGAAAGCACGCCCAGCTGCGCCAAAGAAAGCCGAGCCAAAAGCCAAGCGCCGCTGATCCTTAGGACTTGCCTAACCGCTTAGCCGCTGCAAGCGCCCAATAGGTGATAATGCCGTCCGCACCGGCACGCTTGAAGCACGATAAGGCTTCTAGCCGCACGCGTTCGCCGTCCAGCCAGCCATTGGCAATGGCGGCTTCCATCATGGCGTATTCGCCAGAAACTTGAAACGCATAAGTCGGCACACCAAAGCTCTCTTTGACCCGGCGGACAATATCCAAATAGGGCATACCAGGCTTGACCATGACCATATCGGCACCTTCAGCGATATCGAGGGCGACTTCGCGAAGGGCCTCGTCACTATTGCCCGGGTCCATCTGATAGGTCTTTTTGTCGCCCTTAAGAGCGCCTTTAGAGCCGATGGCGTCGCGGTAAGGCCCATAAAAGGCTGACGCATATTTGGCCGCATAAGACATGATGGCCACATCATGGAAACCAGAAGCATCCAAGGCTGCCCGAATAGCCCCTATCCGGCCATCGGTCATGTCTGAAGGGGCGACCACATCGGCCCCAGATTGGGCCTCTAACACCGCTTGGCGCACCAAGGCCTCAATGGTTGGATCGTTCAGCATGGTGCCGGCATCATCAATCAAGCCGTCATGACCATGATCGGTGAAAGGGTCGAGGGCGACGTCAGTCATCAGGCCAATATTGGGCGCGGCTTTCTTCATGGCCGCAATCACTTCGGGCACAAGACCTTTTGGATTAAAGGCCTCGGTGCCCTCGCCATTTTTGAGTGACGGGTCAATAAAGGGAAACACCGCGATCATGGGAATGCCAAGGCTTTCCGCCTCTTGTGCCACCGCGACAGCCTCGGTGCGGCTGTAGCGGAAGGTGCCGGGCATAGAAGCCACCGGAATGCGGCTTTCGGTGCCATCGTGAACGACCATCGCCAAGATTAAGTCATTGACGCTTAATTGGGTTTCACGGGTCAGCCTGCGTCGCCAATCGGTCAAGCGATTGCGGCGCATACGGGTGGCGGGGAAGGCGGCGGGGGGTAGATGTGTCTTCATGGAAGTATGTGTAGCGCCATAATTGCGAAACGGCTACGCTGCCCCGCATCACAGGATTCCCGCTATGGCCTACGACACCACCGAAGACCAAAACCTCATTATCGCAACTGCCCGCCGCTTTGCGAAAGACTCACTGGCCCCCCACGCCATGGCGTGGGAGGAGGCAGGCACCCTCGACCGCTCGACTTTACAGGCACTGGCAGAATTAGGCTTTGCCGGCATTTATGTGCGCGATGATGTCGGCGGCTCAGGACTTACGCGTTTGGATGCGGCGATTATTTTTGAGGAATTGTCACGTGGGGATGTCTCCCACGCCGCCTTCCTATCCATCCATAATATGGCCAGTTGGATGATTGATACGTTTGGCTCAGAAGATCAGCGCCAACGCTTTCTGCCTGCTTTGACCAGTATGGAAATGATCGCCAGCTATTGCTTGACAGAGCCGGGCGCAGGCTCGGACGCTGCATCCCTATCCACCACGGCACGGCGTGACGGCGATGCGTATGTCGTCAATGGCACCAAGGCCTTCATCTCAGGCGCAGGCTTTTCGGATCTATATGTCGTGATGGTGCGGACGGGCGAGGCAGGTCCACGCGGTATCTCTACCCTCTTGGTGCCCAAGGGTACGCCTGGTCTGTCGTTTGGAAAAAATGAGAAGAAGATGGGCTGGCAAGCTCAGCCGACGGCCCAAGTCATTTTCGAAGATTGTCGTGTTCCTGTCGCCAATCGCTTGGGCGAAGAAGGCCAAGGCTTCACCTTTGCCATGAAAGGCTTGGATGGAGGGCGGCTGAATATTGCAGCTTGTTCTTTAGGCGGTGCCAGTGATGCCTTGGAGCGGGCCTTTGTTTATTCGCGCGATCGCAAACAATTTGGCCAAGCCCTGTGGAACTTCCAAACCACTCAATTCAAGCTAGCGGATATGGCAACCGAATTAGAGGCAGCACGGGTATTTCTGCGTCATGCCGCCGCTGCGTTGGATGTCAAAAGCCCTGAAGCAACAAAATTATGCGCCATGGCGAAACGATTTGTCACAGATGTGGGCTTTCATGTCGCCAATCAGGCGCTGCAGATCCATGGCGGATACGGCTATCTCAAAGACTATGAGGTGGAGCGTATTGTTCGGGACTTGCGGGTGCATCAAATCCTTGAAGGCACCAATGAGGTTATGCGCGTGATCATCGCAAGGGAATTAGATCGTGGATTTTAACACTCAGTTTGGTCGTCGCGCCCTGTTAATCGGTATGGGTTCTGCCTTGGGTACAAGCTTGGTTTCAGCTTGCGCGTCAGAGCAGGTGGACGCAGTCGTTAGCCCCCAAGTCAAAGGAGGTCGTGCCATGACCAAGCCAATCATCATTGCCCACCGTGGTGCCTCAGGCTTGCGCCCAGAGCACACCTTGGCATCCTACCAACTCGCAATTGACCAGGGTGCCGACTTTATCGAGCCAGATTTGGTGTTGACCAAGGACGGACATTTGATTTGCCGGCATGAGAATGAAATTGGCGGAACCACAGATGTGAGTGCGCGCCCTGAATTTGCGGACCGAAAGAAAGTGCGTGTGATTGACGGGGAGCGCCACGAAGGCTGGTTCACCGAAGATTTCACCTTGGCAGAGATCAAAACCCTGCGCTCTAAAGAGCGACTGCCGCAATTGCGGCCCGGCAATATGGCCTATGACGGCCAGTTCGAGGTGCCGACTTTTGAAGAAGTGCTTGCGCTTGCCAAACAACAAAGCGCGCGGACCGGCCGTACGATTGGTGTGTATCCCGAAACCAAGCACCCCACCTGGTTTGAAGGTCTTGGCCTGTCGTTTGACGCGCCTCTGCTCACTGTCATTCGACGCTATGGATTGGATGCTGCGGATGCACCCATCTTTATCCAAAGCTTTGAAGTTACAAATCTCAAACGCCTGCGGGGCAAAACCAAAGCGCCACTGGTGCAACTCATGGCCAAGGATGGCGGCCCGTTTGATCTGGATAAGGCTGGCGTCACCTATGCCTCTATGGCAACTGCTGCTGGCCTAAAGGAGATTTCTTCTTATGCCAATGGTGTTGGCCCAGAGAAGATCCTGATCCTGCCGCGCGATGGGGCCAATAAGACTTTGAGCCCAACCAGCTTTGTGACTGATGCCCATGCAGCCGGACTGGTGGTCCATCCTTGGACTTTCCGGGCCGAGAATTATTTTTTGCCGGAAGATTTTCGTAAGGGCCAAAGTTCCGACCCAACCTATCTGGCCCAACATGGCGATCTCATTGCCGAAATACAGGCCTTTATGGCGGCCGGTGTCGATGGAGTCTTCTCTGACTTTCCAGGCATTGCCTTTGATGCACGGGCGACCCGATGAGTGAATCTGCCGCGCCGCCAGTATTGGTTTCAACGCAAGGTCATTTGGGCGTTTTGACCCTAAACCGCCCTGATGCGTTGCATGCGTTGGATGGGGAGATGGTCAAGATCATGACTGAGGCCCTATTGGCTTGGGCACATGATCCTGCCATCGCAGGCGTTATGGTCGATCATGCTGGGCCTCGTGGCTTTTGTGCAGGTGGCGACATCCGCATGTTGGCTGAAAGTGGGGCCAAGGATGGGCAAGAAGCGCGTGATTTTTTCTATCACGAATATCGGCTAAACCATCTGATCGCCCATTATCCAAAGCCCTATGTCGCAATCCTTGACGGGGTCACGATGGGCGGAGGCGTAGGTATTTCTGTCCATGGACCCTTTCGGATCGGCACAGAGCGCACCCTGTTTGCGATGCCAGAAACGGGCATTGGCCTCTTCCCGGATGTGGGCGGCGGCTGGTTCTTACCACGCTTAGCGGGCGAGATTGGCATGTGGCTAGCCCTGACGGGCACGCGTTTAAAAGCTGCCGATTGTGTGGCCGCAGGTATCCTGACCCATTTTGTGCCGAGTGAGCTTCTCGATGCCGCTAAAGCACAAGTGGCGGGCGCGATGTCGACCCATACGCCGTTGTCGGCACTCAAGTCTGGGCTTGGGGCGTTGGACGAAGAGGCAGGTAGGCTGCAACATCTCACGCCTGACACGATCGCGATCATCAATCGTTGCTTTGGCGGTGCCAGTGTAGAGGCGATCATAGAGGCTTTGTCGACTGACCAGACGGATTGGGCCAAGGAACAAGCCCGCGTGCTCAGTCAAAAGTCGCCCCAGACCTTGAAAGTCGCGTTCCGCCAGTTGCGGCAAGGGCGCGCTTCGACCGACTTTGCGGCTCACATGGCAATGGAATATCGCATTGGCGCGCGTGTCGTGCGTCGGCATGACTTCCTTGAAGGGGTTCGCGCGGTCATTATTGATAAAGACCAAGCGCCAAGATGGCAGCCTTCGACTTTGGCAGAGGTTGATGACGCCCTGCTCGATATGATTTTTGCACCCCTAGAAGCAGGGGAAGGCCCAGAATGGGAGCCCATCACATGGTAGAAATCGCTTTTATTGGTCTGGGGGCCATGGGCTCTGGCATGGCAGCCAATTTGGCCAAAGCAGGTCATCGTGTGCGGGCCTATGACCTGATGCCAGCTTCTGTCGAAGCCGCCGTGGCCGCTGGATGTTTGGCTGCCGCCTCTGTCGGTGAAGCTGTGGCTGGTGCTGAGTTTGTGGTGACCATGTTGCCGACCGGGGCGCATGTGCTGGACATTTATCAAAATGACCAAGGCGTGTTGGCCCATGTAAAGCCCAACGCGGTTCTGATCGATTGCTCGACCATTTCGGTGGAAGATGCGCGTGCCGCAGGCGAATACGCCCGTGCGCACGGCATTTTGATGTGCGATGCGCCGGTATCGGGTGGGGTGGCCGCTGCTGCTGCTGGTACACTGACCTTCATGGTTGGTGGGACAATCGACGAATTTGAAAAGGCCCAGCCCATCCTGCAAGCCATGGGCAAGGCAGTCATTCATGCCGGCCAATCGGGGGCAGGGCAGGCGGCGAAGATTTGCAACAATATGCTGTTGGCCATCTCCATGATCGGCACGTGTGAGGCATTTGTCTTGGCTGAAAAGCTCGGGTTAGACGCCAAGGCCTTCTTTGACATCGCGTCCCAATCGTCAGGTCAAAGCTGGTCGATGACAAGTTATGCGCCTGTACCAGGATTGGTGCCAACAGCGCCTTCCAATCGAGATTTTACCAACGGATTTGCCGGCGCGCTGATGTTGAAAGATTTAAGGCTGGCATTAGAGGCAACACACGGCGTTGGTATGACGGCAGCCTTAGCCTTAAAATCAGAAGAAATTTATAGTGAATATATCGTTAAGTACCAGCCAAATCGTGACTTCTCGGGTGTCATTGATATGATTAGGAACCAGTAAAGTTCATTTTAACAAGATATTAGAGACTTTGCCTTAAGTTATCTCGAAACGTCGAAGAATACGGCGGGAGAAAAAATATGGCGGGTCAAACACAACAGAATTCTGTCGGCGAACTGGTCGAAGAATCGAGCTTAAGCGAATATCGTCGTGCGCTGTCTTTGGTGGAGCGCTTACACCGGCAATTGCTGGATGTGGTAAAGGACGATTTGGATCGTGCGGGTCATGATGATTTGACCCCTGTTCAAGCGCTCCTGATTTTCAACATTGGTGATGCGGAATGGTCTGCGGGTGAATTGAAGTCCCGTGGCTTCTATCTGGGCTCCAACGTTTCCTATAATTTGAAGAAGCTGCATGAGCTCGGCTATGTCGAGA
>CALRLV020000179.1:0-6380 GCA_943368895.1 Ferrovibrio terrae | reverse complement strand
AGTTCTAGAGCCCTTCTTTTCGCCGACTTTGGAGAATGAGTTCAAAATTCTGCGCGAGTCTGCCAGTGGCGGGATTGTGTTCTTAGAGCGTCTCGACCGTCACCGTCTCAAAGATAAGTGGGTTGAATTGCCAGTGACTGGCGTCTTTGAAGTTAAGGATGGTTTGATCACCTATTGGCGCGACTATTTTGATGCGGCAACGATCCTCTCCCAATGGCCGACGGGGTAGGGGCAGTGAGCCACGCTCTTCATAAATTCTGGCTGAAAGTCACAGCCATTGTCGTCGGCTCCTTTGGTCCGGTGTTCTTTTTGGGAACCATGGCGGCGACCCTAGAGCCAGCGAGATGGACCTTGGATTTGCTCAGCTGGCCATTAGATGGCGCGACAACCTTTGCCTCTCCCGATACCCGCTTTCTTTCCGCTCTGACGGGTGGTTTTCTTGCGGGCTGGGGCGTGATGATCTGGTGCTTAGCGATTTGGGTCTATGATCTTGCGCCCGAGGCCGTGCGACGGACCACACTGGCAGGCATTCTGACGTGGTTTTGTTTGGACAGTGCCGGATCCATCGCTTCGGGCAACTCGTCCAATGCGCTCGCCAATATCCTCGTACTCTTGATCGCTGTAGGTCCCTTATGGTGGCCAGTCCGCGAACAGCCGACCACGGGGAATTAGATCTTCTCAGCGACCGTGGCCTTTGCCAAAAGACCTTCAATCTCCTCTGCGCTAAAGCCCGCCTCTGCCAAGACAGCGCGTGCATCCTTGCCGGGTGTGGGCACCGGCCGTTTTGTTGCCTCGGGAATGCCAGGGAAGCGAATAGGGCCGGAAGGCGAGGCTTTCGAGCCGCCTTGGCCGTCTTCGATTTGGGTCATGCCACCAGCGGCCAAGAATTGCGGATCTGCTACGGTTTCGGCAGGGCTTTGTACCGGGGCCCACACCAAATCATGCGCATCCAAACGTGTCGCAATGTCCGCGAAATCTCGCGATGCAAAAACCTCGTCCATCAAGGCAACCAAAGTAGGTCCGTTCTCCCGTCGCGCTTTGGAAGTCGCAAAGCGTGGGTCGTGTTGCAGATCGTCAAGGCTCAAGGCCTTGCAGAAACCTGGCCAGTCGGCGGTTCCTTGTCGGGGCAGGAGAGTAAGCCAGCGGCCATCTCGGCATTGGAAAAAATTGGCCAACGGATTGACGGCTTCATAGCGGGGGCGTGTCGAGGCCAATCGTCCAAAACGCATCTGGATCGACATGTCTGAGCCCAAAGTATACGTGCCCGCTCGCAGAAGCGATGCATCGACGTGCTGGCCCTTGCCTGTGCTGTGACGGCTATGGACCGCGGCCAAGATGCCAGCAACAGTCGAAAGCGAACAGATGTGATCACCCACGCCGGTTCGGATCGGAAAGGGTTCAACCCCTTTTGGTGCCGTCAACCGGGCCCAACCAGAGCGCGACCAGAAGGCAGCCACATCAAAGCCCGCGCGGTCCACATCCGGGCCTTCAAGCCCGTAGCCAGTAACGTTTGCATAAATCAGGCGCGGGTTGACGGCGGACAATGCCGCATAATCAAGACCAGCGCGTGTCAGACCGCCTGGCCGAACATTGGTGATAAAGACATCGGCTTCAGCCACCAATTTCCGGACCAAGTCGCGCCCCTCATCCTGGGCAGTGTCAATAATGATGGAGCGCTTGCCGCGATTATCCAAATCAAAAACTGGATTTTCGGCGATATCCGACCCAATTGTGTCGAAGAAGCGACGGATGGGGTCACCGCCCGGCGGCTCGATCTTGATTACGTCCGCGCCCCAATCGGCCATCAAACCACCAGCACCTGGTGCTGCGATGTAGGTGGCGTATTCGATTACTTTAAGACCCTTGAGCAGCATGATGTGTCCCCTGATGATATTTATTTTTATTTCTGGCCTGCACCACAACAGCCCAAGTGTTTACCTGTGTAAAGACGCCATTAACCCTAACAGATCACCTTAGCTGTGTTGCGAATCACGGCAAATGTGGTTCTGGGAGCGATGTGTCATGGGCGTTTCAACGCTACGCGTAAATCTGAGTGAAGCAGACATTCGGGCTTTAATCAAAGGCGATACCGATGAGGATCGTGCTTTGGCATGTTATCGGCTGTGTCGACGTATCGATACGGTGACATTAACCGACGAAGAACGTGCCTATGCAGAGCAGATTTTGCAGATAGTCGTCACCGGCGCTGCGGAGCGCGTGCGTCGGGCTTTGGCGGTAACCTTGAAGGCATCACCCAACCTTCCTCCCGAGATTGCCGCAAAGCTCGCGCGCGATATTGAGTCGATCGCGGTGCCCTTGTTGGAAAGCTCGCCCGTTTTGAGCGATGAGGATTTGGTAGAGATTCTTGAATCGGCTGAACCCGCCCGCCAATATGCGATTGCCCGTCGAGATACCTTGTCGGAAACTGTGACAACGGCTTTGTGCACCTTTGGCGTTGATGGCGCTATTATCGAAGCCCTCCATAATGATGGCGCTCAGTTCAATGATGTGGGCATGACCCGCGCCTTGGATCGGTTCCCAACTGTACGCGCGTTGCAAGAAGCCATGGTTGAGCGGCCGATCCTGCCCGTGCTTGTTTCGGAGAAATTAGCGGCACGTTTGACGGGTGAATTGTTTGACCGCTTGGTCGAAAAGCACGCCATGCCGCCACAAATGGCGATAGATCTGGCTACCAACACGCGGGAGCGCGCGGGCATTGATCTGATCGCTCAAGCTGGTTTGCAAGCCGACATGAAGCGTTATGTGCAGCAATTGCATCTCAATGGCCGCTTGACGCCAAGTTTTGTTTTGCGTGCCTTGTGTCAAGGCGAAGTGCGTTTGGTCGAATATGCTTTTGCTGAATTGGCTGGCATTGCACACAATAAAGCTTGGCTGTTGGTTCATGATGGCGGCACCATGGGCCTGCGCGCCATTTTTGAGCGTGCCAATATGCCGCCAAGCCTCTATCCAGCGTTCCGGGCAGCGATTGAAGTGCTGCATGAGACGGAGTTTGATGGCACGGCAGATGATCGCACACGCTTCCGTAAACGCATGATTGAGCGTGTACTCACGCGTTTCCAGTCGATCCCAGACGAGGACCTGAATTATCTCCTCGAAAAGCTCGATTATGTGCGCGAAGAGGCGGAAGAAAAGCGCGTCGCTGTCGGCTAAGCAGCTTCAGAACTGGATTGGTCTGGCTCGGGCAAATCCTCAAAGCTGAAAAGCTGAAGAGGTTTGTGTGCGTGATTTAGGTTAGGCTCCGGAACTGTTTCCATTGCAGGCATTTCTGCCTCTATTGGAGTCTCTGTTTCTACGTCGTGGTCCAGCTTCGCGGGCTGCTCGCCTAACATCTCTGAAGCGGCTTGAAAGCTCAAAGGCGGGGACACAAAATGACCCTGTAGTCGGGTGAAGCCAATTTGGTAACACTGACGGATTGCCTTGGCAGACTCCGCCCCAACCGCAACAACGGGCATATTTGCCGCTTGAGCCGCCTGAATTCGGCGCATGAAGGCACTTGCCCCGACTTTATGAAGCCGACTGGCAACCGTCAGCATGGTTGAGCCACCGCATTTCAACTGGTAGAAGAGAGCCCGCGCCCGCTTGTCGAGCGCCAGACTTGGCGGACCTTTGGCATCTAGGGCGATTTTGAAACCAAGGCCCGCCAATATCTCCAAGCATGCTAGGCCTTGATTGCCAATGCAAGCCAATTCTTCCTCGTCAATCTCCAAAATGATCCAGTCTGGCCGAGCACCTTCGCTGACAACGCAATCGGTCAGATCCCGTCCAAAGCTTGGATCCATCACATCTGTCAGAGAGATGTTGATGGCGACATCAATTCCATAGCCTAGGTTTCGCCAGGTATAAACAGCGCGAGCTGCTTGGGCGGCTAGCGTTCGGCTCATGACGCCTAACAAGCATTATTTCGCAGCCAGACTAAAGAAGAGGCCGGGTGACAATTGGCCAAGTTTTAGGTGGTGCCATCGGGCGACACCTTCAAACGCGACGATCTCCTTGCTGGTCAGATCGACTTGCGGCTGGAAGGCAAGTTGGATTTCGCCAGCCGCGAGGCTTTGGAGCAATTCGACACGCGCCAAAGAAACCACTTGCGATACCATCGTCTTAACCCTGGCCCTCAAGCAAAAACGCCGGAATAGCCTTAGTGCTAGCAGGCAGGGCTTAAGCGCCAGTCAGGCGGGTCGCGACAATTTTATTCGTATTGGCCAAGAAAAAACCCGACCAGAAGGTCGGGTTCACATTCCTTGCAAAGATCAAAAACGCTTACTGGCCAGCGGCATAGCGATTTACTTGCGTTTGCAACTCGATCAGCAAGGCTTTGCCAATCGGATGGTCGCTGTCTTTGATGTTTTGCTTGACGGCAGCGATGATCGCGCCGACATGGGCATCAAGAATTTGACGAGGGGCCTTCGCGCGGCCTTCAGGGCTGTCGATCAACTTGCAAAGCGATGCCGCAAATTGGGAGACAATTGGAAAACCATAAGTGGCACCCAAACCCTTTAGGTCATGTGCACGACGATAGAATTCTTCGAGCTCATGCTCGCCGGAGCCCGCCTTGTTCACAACAGCATAAGCGGCTTCAAGCTTGGTTAGCTCATCATTGAGCCAGCCTCCAAACTGGTCTGACATGGATGCCAGAGCCGCTTCGGCGCGCGCGATCGCCGCGGCGTCAAAGCCACCAAGACGATTGCCTAATTTCGCCTTCAAACGATTGGGCGGCGAGATAAATTCAACTTGGTCGTCTTGGCTTGACATCTTGATCTCCAATCCAAGTCAAAGCCTATCAAATTGCATTTAATAGATTATGAAAGCGCAAGACTTGGCCTGTTGATTTCACCTTGATACCTGCGGGTATTGGGTGCCAAATGAGCAAGCTTATTGAATTACTGTGCAAATTGTTCTGCCAGCATTCGTTCATCCAGCGACCGGTCTGGGTCGAACAACATCACCATGCTGCGTGAGCGATCCTCACGAATGCTGACGCTAGCAACATTTCGGACTTCCTGGCTGTCGGCAGAGGCTGCAACAGGCCTCAAGTCTGCATCCAAGACCTCGAAACGCACATGCGATTCGCGACGAAGCAGAGCGCCGCGCCACCGGCGTGGTCGAAACACACTGATAGGTGTCAGGGCCAGCAAGCCGCAGCCTAAAGGCAGGATTGGGCCATGGGCAGAGAGATTATAAGCTGTGCTGCCAGCAGGGGTTGCTAGCAAAACGCCATCGCAAATGATTTCATTCAGCCGCTCTGCTTCATCAACCACGATGCGCAATCTTGCGGTCTGATGGGTTTGGCGCAGGAGCGACACTTCATTGATGGCGACATGGTCGTGAATTTGGCCATCAACTTGAACGGTCGACATACGTAACGGATGGATGACGGAAGCTTTGGCCGCTGCAATCCGGTCAGGCAGATCGCCTTCACGGTAATCATTCATCAGAAAGCCAATTGTGCCTTGGTTGAGCCCGAAAACGGGGATGCCGTCATCCATATGCCGCCTGAGGGTCTCCAGCATGAGCCCATCGCCGCCAAGGGCGACGATGACATCGGCATCACTTTCTTTCACCGAGCCATAGAGATGGCGCATGCGCAACATCGCTTCTCGGGCTTCAGGACGCGCGCTGGCAACAAAAGCGATCCGTTCAAGGCGTCTGCGCGGAGCTGTCATGGACTCAATCCAACTAAAATCAAACTACCCCCTCTAGAACGAGAGAATGGCAGCTTCTACCCTTTATTAGTTGGTCATGCCTTTTGCAAAGGCAGTGCGTGCAGCCCCAGGGGAACAGCGCATCCAGACAAGGGCAACCGTGCGGTCGTCGCCGATCGTCCATGGGATGGAGCGTGTCTCTAAGGTCTCATAGATGGTGCGCACAATGGAGGAATCAAAATTTGCCGCCCGCGCCGCGAGTGCAATGCTTTCTGTCTCCGCGCTTACGAGTTTCCGGCTGACCCCAGAGACCGGCAATTCCAAAATCCGGGCAATGCCGCGAACAAATTGTTCGCGCTCGCCCCGCATCAGTGCGGCAACCAAGAAGCCTGGCGTCGGCTTCACGTCCATGTTGCGTGCTGTCTTGCGAACAGTTTCTACGACCCGCTCTGGCATTGGATGGTGGAAGAGACTCTTGGTGATAGCCGAAGCAACATCAGCCGTTGACTCGGCGACAACATTCACCAAACGGCTGGCGAGGCGCGGGGATACGCGGGAAGTAATGGCGTCGCGTGCCTCGGCTCCGGCGATGGCAAAGGCTGCTGCAACGAGGCTCGGTGGTAAATCATGACGGGAAACAAGCGCGTCTAGCGATTCTGGGGCGTCCGACAGCACGTTCATGGCGCGCTCAAAATCTTTCGCTGCGATGCGGGCAGTCAC
>CALRLV020000178.1:0-6435 GCA_943368895.1 Ferrovibrio terrae | reverse complement strand
GTTGAAGTCTTGGACGATGGCGGCTTGCAGCGACATGATGTCAATCCCGCCCCAGGGTGCGGCACCATGTGTCTGCTTACCTTTGATGAAGACTTGGAACTTGTCCGACGCCGCCATAAAGCCGCCCGGACGATAATGGATTGTGCCTGGGGGGCCGGGGAAAACATGCAAGCCGAAAATCGCCGATGGGGCCGGGTTTTGCAGCGCGCCTTCTTCAATCATCAGCGATGCACCGCCTTTTTCGCCCGGAGGTGCCCCTTCCTCGGCTGGTTGGAAGATAAAGACGATGGTGCCAGGGATCCGGTCCTTCATTTTGGCGAGGACTTCCGCCGCCCCCATGAGCATGGCGGTGTGGGCATCATGGCCGCAGGCATGGGCGACAGGCACCTTATTGCCGAGATATTCACCAACCGCTTTGGAGGCAAAGGGCAGGCCTGTCGCTTCTAGGACGGGCAAAGCATCCATGTCTGCCCGCAGCGCGACAACAGGGCCGGGACGCCCGCCGCGCAAGACCGCAACCACACCTGTTTTGGCAACGTTTTCGCGCACCTCAAGCCCAAGTGACCTCAAATGGGCCGCCACCAAAGCGCCGGTACGAAACTCACGGTTTGAGAGTTCGGGATGTTCATGAATATCGCGCCGCCACGCCACCACTTTTGCTGCCATGGCATCGGAAGCAGCATTAATCTCCGCTGCTGGAATTGGCGCTGGGGCCTTTGCGGCGGAAACCATGGAAAGAGCCAAGAATAGGCTGGCGATGCGGGTCGGCGTGAGATTTTTCATCACGGGATCGTTATGTGGAACCCGGGGTCTGTCAACTGGCTAAGACAAAACGGTCGCCACTGCTCAACAGCCTTGTGGCTATACCTCTGCCAAATCTGCGATAGACTGGGTTCCAACACAGAATGTTTTGGGGAAATAGCCATGGCAATCGACTTTGCAGAAGCTGCTGACAAAGCCAAAGCAATCAATCCGGCTCCGATTTTAAAAGGTGTCCATCATAGTGCGTTTCGCTGTCGTGATGCCGAAGAGACGCGCAAATTCTACGAAGATATTCTGGGCCTGCCACTCAAAGCCGCCCTTGTGTTTGAGGAAGAGCCGGGCTCGGGCCGCCCTATCCCTTACATGCATCTGTTCTTTGAACTGGGCGACGGCAATTATGTAGCCTTCTTTGATGTTCCCGAAGGGGCCCATAGCGGCAAGTTCAAGATGAAGTGGGGCATGGATTTGCACTTCGCGATGGAAGCCGAAAGCCACGCCACGATGATGGCCTTCAAAGACCGGCTAGACCAAGCAGGCGTTCCTTGTTTTGGGCCGATCGACCATCACTTTGTCCATTCGATCTATTTCTACGATCCCAATGGCATTAATGTGGAGATCACCTGTCGGGACCCCAAGCATGATGAGATAATGGCCGAAGAATCCGCCAATGCCGCAGAAATAATCGCGGCTTGGACGGCACGGACTGCCGAGCAAAAAGCCCTAAACGCGGCGCAAAAGACCTAAATCCCTTCCAGTAGGAGCCTGCATGTCCCTGATCTACCTCGTGCGTCACGCCGAGCCTGCCGCCACATGGGGTGCCCACCCAAATCCTGGTTTGTCTGAATTGGGACATCAACAAGCCGGAGCCGCCGCCAAGCGCTTGGCGGAGGTTGGGGCCAAAAAGCTCCTCACGTCACCTTTGGCCCGCTGCCAAGAGACCGCACAACCCAGCGCGACCGCCTTGGACTTTACCCCACATATTGAGCCACGTGTCGCCGAAATCCCCGTACCCGCCCATGTGACCGATCATCGCGATTGGCTGACCAATGTCATGAGTGGCTCTTGGCAAGACGCCCATGTCGATCAAGGGCTGCGCGACTGGCGTGACCAGATTGGCCAAGCCTTATTAGAACTAGACCAAGACACATTGGTGTTTTCGCACTTTGTCGCCATTAACGCGGCTGTCGGAATTGCAACGAAAACGGACAGGGTGACCTGTTTTAAGCCCGGCCATGCATCGGTCACGATCTTGCGGAGTGCGGGTGGCATTCTCACGGTGGAAAGCCTTGGTGAGGAAGCGCCGATCCGCCTGACTTGAAAGGTAGTTGAGTCACAAGGCCGTGAGATCGCGGCAATGTGTCAAGTTTCATTGCCGCAGAGGTCTTTGGCATGCTAACTCCCGCGCCTTGCTGCGGTTTGCCTTGCCATTCGGGTTTGGCGTCCTTACCTGCAGCGCACCGTTTAACCGCCTATTCTTCTGTCCAACAGAAACTTTGAGGTCCTTATGTTTTCCACCCCCGCTTATGCTCAAGCTGCCGGCGCTGCGGCCCCAGCAGGCCCAGAAGTCATTATGATGCAACTCTTGCCACTCGTAATGATTTTGGTGGTTTTCTACTTCCTGCTGATCCGTCCCCAACAAAAGCGTATGAAGCAACATACCGAAATGCTGAGCGCGATCCGTCGCGGTGACAGCGTGATCACCTCGGGCGGGATCATTGGTAAAGTGACCAAAGTGGCAGATGACGAATTGACCGTCGAAATCGCACCAAATGTTGCGGTACGCGTGGTGAAGTCTACCGTGAGCCAAGTTCAAGGCAAGGGCGAGCCTGTCGTCGCCAATGACGCCAAATCCTAATTGAGATCCGTGCAGACCCGTCTCAAAAGGGTCTGCTGCTGCCGAAGGGCTAGATAGACGTGTTACATGTTGCGCGCTGGCGGGTTCTCGCCGTTATTATCGTTTCCCTCCTGGGATTGATTTTCGCCCTGCCGAATGCGCTGCCGCAGTCGGTGCGCGACTCGATGCCGAGCTTCTTGCCGAATAAGACCGTCAATCTGGGTCTGGACCTGCAAGGCGGTTCTTATCTGATGTTCGAGGTGGAGAGCCAAGTGGTCTATAAGGCTCGCTTGGAAGCGGTGGCGGATGACCTCTCGCGGGAGTTGCGTGGCCAGAAACGACCCGGCGAATTGGGGCCTTCCAAAACACCGATCTTGTTCGCAGGCCGCGGCCTCACACCAGATGGGCAAGTTGCGCGCGTCACCATCCAAAACCCAGCGGACATCCCAGAAGCCATCAAGCGCATCGAAACCTTGGCTTCGCCCGTTATTGGCCTGACCGGGCCTACGGGGCGGAGTGACTTGGACGTCAAAGCTGCCCCCGGCAATGTGATCGAAATCCGTCTGACCGAAGAAGCCAGGGTGGCCATGACCCGCCGCGCTGTCAGCCAGTCTATCGAAGTCATCCGGCGCCGGATCGATGAAACTGGCACCAAGGAACCCGCCATCACCCGCCAAGGTGTCGACCGGATTGTGGTGCAAGCGCCCGGTGAAAGTGATCCTGAAAAGCTGAAGCGCTTGGTTGGCCAAACCGCCCGTTTGACGTTCCAAATGGTCGATGAAACCGTCTCCCCATCAGAAGCCGCCGCAGGTCGCATTCCGCCGGGCTCAATCCTGTTGGAGCAACCCGGTCGCCCAGAAGAGCCAATGGTTCTAGTCCGTCGTCGCGCGCTGGTGACTGGCGATAACTTGACCAAGGCAGACCCTGGCTTTGACCAACAGTCCGGCGAACCTGCGGTGACCTTCCAATTCGATGGCGCTGGTGCACGTGCTTTTGCCCGCGCCTCGACGGATAATGTTGGCAAACGGTTTGCCATTGTTCTCGACGATAAGGTTCTTTCTGCTCCATCCATTCGCGAGCCCATCTTGGGCGGCAATGGCCAGATTTCGGGTAGCTTCACGATTGAAAGCGCCAATGAATTGGCGACCTTGTTGCGGGCAGGGGCATTGCCCGCGCCTTTGAAAGTGATGGAACAGCGCACGGTTGGCCCCGAATTGGGCCGCGATTCCATCAATGCCGGTGCAACGGCTGGCATCATTGCCATGCTCTTGATCGTTGTCTTCATGGTTCTGGCTTATGGCCTAGTCTTTGGCGGTATTGCGATCTTGGCTCTGACGGTCAATCTGATCTTGATCTTGGCGGCTATGACCATGGTGGGTGCAACTTTGACCCTACCTGGTATCGCCGGTCTGATCTTGACCATTGGTGCGGCTGTGGATGCTAACGTCTTGATTTACGAGCGCATGCGGGAAGAGGAATTGGCGGGCAGATCCACGGCTTTGGCCATTGATGCGGGTTTTAAGCGTGCCATCGTGACCGTTATGGACGCCAACGTCACAGCTCTTTTGACCGCGCTGATCCTGTTTTACTTTGGTGCAGGCCCCGTCCGCGGCTTTGCTTGGACCCTTTCGATCGGCGTGATCACGTCGCTGTTTACCGCCATCCTGATGACGCAGGTCTTGGTCGCTGCCTGGTATCGGCAGACCAAACCTAAGCGCCTGCCGATCTGAGGAATACGAACATGAAATGGCCCTTTATCAAGCTCATCCCCAAGAACACCAAGTTTGGGTTTGTTCGTTTCTCGATCCCCGCCGCGATTGTGTCGGTGGTGTTGTGCATTGCCTCACTCGTGTCCTGCTTCACACTCGGCCTGAATTTCGGGATCGACTTTAAGGGCGGCACGGTTGTTGAGGCGGTCTGGGACAAGCCGATCAATCTGGCACAAGTGCGCGAGCGTATTGGCAATATGAACTTGCGCGATGTCGGCGTGCAAGACTTCCAAGAGCCAAATCAAGCGATGATCCGCTTTTTGCCGCCTGAAGGGGCCGATGCTTCGGCAACTGTGGACTCGGTCAAAGCCGAGTTGCGGGCCATTATGCCTGGCGTAAAATTCCCGCGCGTTGAAGTGGTTGGGCCTAAGGTCTCAGAGGAATTGGGCACCAATGGTGCTTTGGCCCTTGGCATCGCGATCATTCTGGTTGTGCTCTATATCTGGACCCGCTTTGAGCTGCAGATGGGCTTTGGCTCTATCGTCGCCTTGGCGCACGATATTATTCTGACACTTGGCTTCATGTCCGTCACTCAACTCGACTTTTCCTTGACGACCATTGCCGCGCTTTTGACAATCATCGGCTATTCGATGAACGACACGGTGGTGGTGTTCGACCGCATGCGTGAAAACATGCGGAAATATAAGAAAATGCCCTTGGGCGACATTATTGATCTGTCGACCAATGAGACTTTGTCGCGCACGATCATCACGGCTTTGACCACCTTCCTTGCGCTTTTGGGCCTCACGGTTGTTGGTGGTGAGACGATGCAAGTGTTCACCGTGATCATGTTGTTTGGCGTGTTCATCGGCACCTATTCGTCGATCTATGTTGCCGCACCCGTTCTGATCTTGTGGCCACCTAAACGTGGCGCAGAGAAGGCTGCGGCCAGAACTGAAGCCGACGCACGGCCCTAGTCGCCATGCAATTGGTTCCCGCAACAGGCAAAGGTCGCCCGCTGATCACAGCTTATGGTGCAGGTGGCTTTCGCTTTGGCTTGGAGACCGGCGATGTGCGACTTGAAGGCTCGGTCCTGATTTTGGCCGACACGCCGTCCATTTGGGGGCCCGTAACAATGGCGGAGTTCGCAGGGGAGGCTCTGAGCGCACACTTCGCGCCGATCTTGGCGTTGAAGGGTGAGGTTGAGTTCCTGCTCTTCGGGACTGGCGGCGATATGGTGCCGCCGCCTGCTGGCCTCCGTGACCTCCTAAAGAGCGCGGGCATTGGCCTTGAGCTGATGCCAACGCCAGCGGCCTGTCGCACCTATAATCATTTGGCTACCGAGGGCCGTCACTTTGCAGTGGCAATGTTAGCTGTCAGGTGACACGGCGAGGAAATAGGCTACATACAGCTTAATCGAGGCAATCGTACTTAAAGGGGAAACTATGGGCGCGCTTCTCTCTAACTTCAGAAACACATTTATCGTCAGTCTGGTGCTGGCTATCGTTTTGATCGCCGTCTTCGCCGGTCAACCCAATAACACGTCGGGCAATATGCACGAATTGATGGGCCATGCAGCCATGCGCTGGTTGCACGTCTTCTTTGGCATCTTGTGGATCGGCCTGCTCTATTATTTCAACTTCGTGCAAATCCGCACCATGCCGAAAATCCCTGATGAACTGAAGCCAGCTATTGGCAAGTTCATCGCGCCAGAAGCGCTGTTCTGGTTCCGTTGGGCGGCAGTGGGTACTTTGGTAACCGGTATTCTGGTTGCTTGGGCACGTGGCTATTTGGTTCCAGCTCTGACCTTGAACGCCGCCCATGGCTTTGCCTTGGATGATGGCAGTGTGTTCATCGGCATCGGTATGTGGCTGGCCATCATCATGTTCCTCAATGTGTGGCTGGTGATCTGGCCGAACCAGAAGATTGCTCTGGGCTTGGTCGAAGCACCCGCAGAAGCTAAGCCAAAGGCTGCGCGTACCGCTATGTTGTTCTCGCGCACCAATCTCTTGCTGTCGCTGCCCATGTTGGTGGCCATGACCATGCGCCAAACCATGTGGGGCTAAGCCCTTTTCCATCCGATGAAAGCGGCCCGCCTCAGTGCGGGCCGTTTTTGTATGGGAGCTGCCA
>CALRLV020000177.1:0-6466 GCA_943368895.1 Ferrovibrio terrae | reverse complement strand
CAGGGGCTCAGCGCGCATTCAAGCCACGGGTGGCGACCAGCAAGGGTGGCGCGCACAAATGCTGGTCAATCCGCCGCGACAGGTTTCTGTCAAACCAGGCGATCGCCCCTTAGCCTTTGGGCTCGCCCTCATACCCGGGAAGAAGGATGAGGACGGCCAGCAGAGCCCAACCCAAATTGGCTTGGCGCTTCACCCCGATGGTCAAAGTTATCGCTGGGGCGGTATGCAAATCGACCGCCTCGCCGGCGTAGCTCAAGGCCTCGTGGTTCTCGACGGCAAGGGCGGCACCCGCGCGCAGACACGCACCATTGCGCTAACGGCTCAAAAAGCCCGTCTTCCGGCCCTAACAGCCCAATCGGTCGCACTTACCGGCGGCGCAGGCCAATGGCAGCATCAGCTATCTGGGAAACGTCCGTGGTCGGAGACAGGCTTTGGCACCTTGATAGGTCGGATCGAAGCCAAGTCGATACAGGCCCCTCAAGGCACACTTCAAAATGTTGGCCTGGACTTTTCGACTGCCCGCACCCAGACTGGATTGACGCGCCTTGATGTCAAGGGCAGCGGCAAAAAACTTCAAACGTCCCCCACCCTCGGCTGGCAAGCCAGCACGGCTGAGATTTCAGGCTTCGCCCAAGCGGTCCTCAAAGACCTAACCCAAGCACCAGAAGCGGCTTGGGAAGGCCAAACCCGCGTCGCCTGGACGAATTTGGTGAAACCCACCGCGCAGGTCCCCGATCCGGTGTCTGGTCAAGCAGGCATTGCCTTTGCCTATGGTCCCAAACAAGCCGAAATGCGGTTAAGCGAGCCCCTTGACCTCGCGCTGCGCTCTGGGCCGAAACTGCGCTTTACCCCTGACGGCAAAAGACCGCCCTTGCTCCGTATTGATCTTACCAAGCCTGATGCAGTCGCCTTTGAGGCGTTGGGAGCAGGCGACATCGCCATCCAAGCCCCCAATGCCGGCAAGGGTCAGGGCCGCTTAGAGGAATTCAGTTGGAACGCTGAAGGTTGGACTTTGGCCGCCCGTAACCTCAGCCTCAAAAATGTTCCTTTGCCGGGTAATGGCGCAGGGTTTATGGTTTCCGGCCAAGTCGGTGATTTATCTTTGGCCGCCAAGGCTGGGGCAGTTCCGGTTGGGGCAGGTCGCGGGACGATTGAGGTCGCGGCCAAAGCAGGTGCGGCAGGCCTCGGCCTTGGAGCCGGGCGGGCAAGACTTACAGGTCAAATCAGAGGTGACGGGCAAACTCTAACCGCTTCCCTTTCAGGCCCCGTTGAGGGCTTTGGCAAGAATGGCCCCGGCGCGCGTCAAGGACGCATTGCCCTCGACGCCAAAGCCACCCGCAGCCAATCGATCTGGTCGGTCGACTTGGATGGCAAAGTCGGCGCTGCAGGCTTTCGCTCACCCGAGTTAAATGTGATTGACCTGACAGGTCGGCTAAAGGGTCGCGCCAGAGTGGGCACTTTACCCAATAGCGCGCGCGCAAACTCAGGTTCTATGACGCCAGGCCTAGCCAATCTTGCCAATTGGGATGCCAATCTAACCTTTGACGGATCTGTGGAGCGGCTAGCCGCGCAATCGCTTGGGATACATGCAGGATTTATCTCCATCCCGATCACGGCCCGTGGTGATGGCCACTCAGTTGAAGCCAATGCTACGATTTCCCTTGTGGCCGACACGTTGGCCTATGATGACAGCCACATCGATGGTGTCCGGGCAGACTTGCCCATCCGCTTCCGCTCTCGAGCGGGCCAAACGCCACTTTGGCAGGCTGATAGCGATCTGAATGCCACCGCCGCTTCTCTTACATCTGGCGAGAGCTTCTTAGAGGGCTTGCAAATAAGGGGTCCTGTGCAAGCCGTTCCGTCCGATGATGGATTGGGTCTGTTGATCCAGGGCAACAGCTGTTTGGCGGTTTCTGCACAGCAAGGACGCTTCCCCGGTGACGCCAGCGTCGGTCCAGTCAAAACCAGCTTCTGTCCTGATCGATTAGGCCGCTTTGCCAGCCTGACGGGCGGCAACGCCATTATCTATGCCGATGCCCGCTTTGAGCCCCTTGAACTGCGGTTGGGCGCGATGGAAGATGGCAGATCGCTGCGCCTCGGCGCTGTGCGTGGCGATTTCAAGCCGTCGGCGACGGGTGGCTGGCAATTGGACCTAACCTCCAAAGAGCTTGGCTATACATTCAAACTGCCAGATGGCGGCTTTGCCGAACTCAATGCGCAAGACTCCAGCTTACGCCTCACGCCTGACCCCGGCGGCATGACTTTACGCGGGCAATTGGCCGGATTGCGCGCCAAAGGCCTGCCCGTACAGATTTCTGGAGTCGCGACCGCTGACTTACAGGCACGGCGCACAGGACTTGTAGGCAGTCTCGCGTTTGAAAATCTTTTGGTGCGCGATGCGCCCACCTATTTCCCGACGCCGGACGCCAATGGCGAGCCGATTGAGCGCCCTGCCCGCTTTGGCATGTTATCTCTCACTGGGGAAGGCACCATTAATGGCAGCCAAATCGACATTCAAAGCGACATTAGCTTAGCGGCTTCAAATGCCTTTTTGGCGCGCGCGATCCTGAACCACAATGCGCAAACCGGTCTCGGCCGCCTCGATGCCTTGTCCGAGGCCATTTCATTCGGCCAAATTCCGAAGGATGCAGCAGGCGTCGAACAAGAAAATCGCCGCCCCCTGGATGCCGATGACATTGTACCTGCCCTGCAAGGGGTTATCCTGGATGTTGTTGGCGATGTCTCGGGCTCGGCCTCCATGGCTTGGGGCCCCAATCAGGCAACCGTTTCAGACGCAAAGCTGTCGACCACCAATCTCGACTTCCTGACCATGCTGGGCCCTGTAACCAATTTGACGGGTGACTTTTCGCTCGACGACTTGTTGAAAGTCCGCTCTGCCGGCCAGCAAGGCTTCACGGTGGCTCAGTTTGATCCGGGCCTTCCGATCCAAGATGTCAATGTCGCCTTCTCTTTGCCGGGCGACAACACCTTGCAATTGACCGACGCCAGTTGGCCGTTTGCAGACGGCAAATTGTCCGTCCGTCCGGCCAGTTGGACGTTCCGTGATGGCGACCAATCTTTCGCGGTTGATGTGGAAGATGTCGACCTCGCCAAATTCTTAGGTCTGACGAAAATCCCCAACCTGCAGATTGATGGCAAAGTGTCGGGCGTCTTCCCCATTGAAGTCCGCAACGGCAGTGTGGAGATTGTTGGCGGAAGGCTTCAGGCACGCGATGGCGGCGGCAAAATCCGGTATACTGGCCCCATCCCCGGCTCTGACCCAAAAGCCCCGCCTAAGAAAGTGCCTTGGTATCAACGATGGTTTGCCCCCAAACCGCCGTCACAGGCCGAAATCGCCGCTCAAGCGCTGGCGGGTATCGAGTATGAGATAGACGTGATCACGGTTGACGGCCGTATCACAGGCGACCTGACCTTGGGCGTCGTTCTGGTGGGGGCCAATCCGCAAGTCCTGTCTGGCGTGCCTATCAAGCTCAATGTGAAGGCCACTTTGCCTGTCGGACAATTGACCGACATGGCCAATCGCTTCCTCGAGACAGCCACCAGTGCCGACATGCTAAAGGAGCTCGATAAACTCGATCGGTCGCAAAATGGCAAAGGCTTCATTCCCACAGAAGAAGAAGATAGAGCGGCCCAGGCCCAAAAATCCAAGCCTTAAGCGGGACAGCGATCCTACCCGGATTCAGGCTTGACCTACGCCAAAGGCTTGGCCAAGACTTTGGGCAAGTAAAACAAACTTGGGAGCATCGCCAATGGCCTTACCAACTGCACTACAGGGACGCTTGCGCTTGCCGATTGTGGCAGCCCCCATGTTTTTAGTCTCGGGGCCAGAACTGGTCACGGCCTGTTGTAAAGCCGGCATCTTGGGGACGTTTCCGGCCCTCAATCAACGCACCAGTGAAGGTTATTCGGAATGGCTTGATCTCATCCAAGCCGCTCTGACCCCGCAAGATGCGCCCTTTGGCGTGAACTTGATCGTACACAAGACCAATCCGCGCTTGGCAGCTGACGTCAAAATCTCCAGCGATAAGAAAATTCCACTCGCGATCACCTCACTCGGGGCCGTGAAAGATGTGGTGCAGGCCATTCATGACGGCGGCGGTCTCGTCTTCCACGATGTCACCAATATGAAGCATGCAGAAAAAGCGATGGAGGCTGGCGTTGACGGCCTGATACCTGTCTGTGCTGGGGCAGGTGGCCATGCAGGCACGTTGTCGCCCTTTGCACTGGTAACCGAATTGCGCACTGCTTTTCCAGATACCTGCATCGCTTTGTCGGGCGTGATGTCGACAGGTCGCCACGTTGCGACGGCGCGCATGTTAGGCGCGGACTTGGCCTATATGGGCACGCGCTTTATCGCGACCGACGAGAGTCGCGGCCAAGATGATTATAAGCAGATGATCGAGGACAGCGAAGCAGCCGACATTGTCTACACCCCAAAGATCAGCGGTATCCCGGCCAATTTCCTGATCCCGTCGCTCCTCCAAAATGGTCTCGACCCGGTCACCATGGAGCCCAAAACCCATGTTGATATGGGCGAAGAACTCAATGCTGGCAAAGCTTGGTCCACCATCTGGTCTGCCGGACAAGGGGTTGGCGCGATCCACGACACCTTACCCGTCAAGGACCTTATTGATCGACTAGAAACTGAGTATCGGGCCGCGCTTGCCGAAGCAAAGGGATTTTAAAATCATGGCTAGTTTTGAAGACAAGGTCGCGATCATTACGGGCTCTGCCACGGGGCTTGGCGCCTCCACCGCATTAAAGCTCTCTGCTTCTGGCGCGCGGATCATCCTCAATTACTCCAAAAGCCAAGCCGAATGCGAGGCGACCGCGCAAGCCTGCTTGGCTGCGGGCGCAAAAGATGTGCGCGTCGTACAAGGCAATGTCGCCATGGATGAAGATTGCCGCAAGATCGCGGCAGCCGCCGAGGACTGGGGCCAAGTGGATATTCTGGTCAATAATGCCGGCACCACCAAGCACGCGCCCAATCATGGCGATATGGATGCCTTAGAGGCCGACGACTTCCTGCATCTCTATCAAGTCAACACTGTCGGTCCGTTTATGATGGTGCGCGCGGCAAAGCCCTTATTGCTTGCTGCTTATGCGAAAACCAAAATGGCAAGCTCTGTGGTGATGATTTCGTCCATTGCAGGCGTAATTGGGATTGGATCGTCAGTGGCCTATGCCGCGACCAAGGGTGCCCTCAATACGATGACTAAATCTTTGGCACGCGGTTTAGCCCCAGCGATTCGGGTCAATGCTGTCTGTCCAGGCTTTATTGATACGCGCTGGTTCACCGACGCTTTTGGTGAAGACACCACCGCGAAAATCCGAGAAAACGTAAAGAAACAAGTGCCTCTACAAGTTGCGTCGGGTCCAGATGATATTGCCGATACGGTCGCTTTCTTCTGTTCATCCGCGTCGCGCCATATCACCGGCGAAACCCTGCTCGTGGATGCCGGACTCCATCTTGGCGCAAGCATCCGTGCACCGACATAGTTTCACGCACGCTTATTAGTCATTTTTTGATGTTTTATGATTAAAGAAGATGCACGACGCGGCTAAACGCGTCCGCCTGATGTCCAGTGCGATTGCAAACAAGGTGTTGCGCTGATGTCATAGCGGCGAAGCTCGAACTTCGCCAAAAAGGCGAATGTAAATTACAAGGGGTCGCACTTTCCGCGGCTTCCACAGGGGACTAAAATGAAACTCAAAGCACTCCTTTTGGCTACAGCCTTGGTTTGTGGCGCTCCCGCCGTCGCTTCCGCTCAAGAAACCACCACCAGCGTGAACATTGGTGTTGCTTCTAGCTACCAATTCCGCGGTGTGAACCAAAACATTGACGACACCGGCCAAGTTTTCGGCGGCGTGGATCTGTCGGCTGGTTCCTTCTATGTCGGCACCTGGTTGTCGAACGTAGATTTCGGCAGCAAAGCCAATCTGGAAGTCGACCTCTATGCTGGCTACAAGCCACAAGTCGGTCCTGTAACCTTGGACATCGGCGTTCTGGCCTATACCTACCCACAAGAGAGCAGCCTCTTGGTTTATGAAGGCAAGGTCGCTGGTACCGTCGCAACCGAGTCTGGCGTTTCGCTGACTGGTTCGGTGTTCTACTCCCCAGAATATGGCAAGAATGGCCCTTCCTACTGGTATTATGAAGCTGCAGTGTCGGCTCCAATCCCAGGCGCAAAGGTTGGCCCATTTGCTCTGTCGGCTAGCGCTTCGGTCGGTAGCTTGAATGCAGAGACCAACACTGTGTTGCCAGACTACACCAACTGGAAAGTCGGTCTGACGGCTGCCACCGAAGGTGGCTGGGCTGTGGACTTGTTCTACACCGACACCGACGTCGACAACAATAATCTCTACGAAGGTAAGGGCGTTGTTCAGTTGAAGCGCACCTTCTAAGAACGACCTCTGAAGTCAAAATAAAAGGCCGTAAGCAGAT
>CALRLV020000176.1:0-6477 GCA_943368895.1 Ferrovibrio terrae | reverse complement strand
GCCTGCCGGTTTTAGTCTGGGTTGATTGACAAGCCTTTCGTCCACTCTGATATCCCCGCCGGAGCGAGAGCTTCGAGCGGGGACCTTGTTGCGCCCCTGCGTCACGAGGTCCCGGATCGGCTTCGCCGTCCGGGATGACACGGTTTAGTTAGCATCTCTTCCGGAACCGTTTTGGTGCAAACTGTGTTTCACCAAAACGGCCCCTCGAGTTTGAGCGCGACCTCTGGGTCGTCAAGTGTCCGTTTTCTTCGAAAACGGATCGCGGAGCGACGCAGCAAAGCTGCGCACTTGACCACCCAGATGTCGCAAAAACAATTGAAACAGCGGTTTGGTGGACCAGAGGGATCACCAAAGCGCGTCTAGATAGAATCCATCCCACAAACCACTGTCATCCCCGCCGGAGCGTCAGCGCAGAGCGGGGACCTCCATGCGCACATGCGCCAAAACGTCGGGAACTTGGCTCTCGCTGTCCGGGGTGTCCATGTTGCTCGTGGCAGCGCCCCTACATCGGGGCGGGGCAGTAGCGCTTTAGATAGTCACTATGGGTGGGCATGTGTTGCACGACGAATTGGATGGATTGTTCAATCCCGCGTAATTCATCGCCGGTCTTGGGCTCCATCAGCGCATCGGCCATGGCATTGTGGCCCTGCATCGAAATGCCTTGCCCCATCATCACCGCCGCCCAACTGGTTTCGGTGAAAAGCTCATCATCCTCGCGGAAAATCTGGCCATTGAGGCGAAACAGGTCGGTCTTTTCGGTCAGGCTTTCGGGCACAGCCATATTGCGGCAATAGTTCCAAAACGGGCTGTCGTCGCGGGTGGTGGCATTATAATGCAGGATCAAGAAATCGCGGATGCGGGCATATTCTTTGCCGGTCAGGCGGTTAAACGCATCTTCCTGCGCTTGGGTAATGCCATCGAGCGACAACAGCGCGATTAGCTTGTTGATGCCCGTATTGATCAGATGGATGGAGGTTGATTCCAGCGGCTCCATAAAGCCAGCAGCCAGACCCAAGGCCACCACATTCTTATTCCAGAACTTCTTACGCCGCCCGGTGACAAAGCGCAGGAAATTGGGCTCTGCTTGGGGTTTGCCCGCGATATTATTGACGAGAATGTCGAGCGCTTCATCATCGTCCATAAACTCGCTGCAATAGACATGGCCATTCCCATTGCGGTGCTGCAGCGGGACTTGCCATTGCCAGCCGGCGCGGTGGGCGGTGGCCCGAGTATAGGGCGGGGGCGGGCTGCCATCGTCGCGCTTACACGGCAGAGCGACCGCACGATTGCAGGGCAGAAAGTTCGACCAATCATCATAGCCGGTCTTCAGCGCTTGCTCGATCAACAGCCCCCGGAAGCCCGAGCAATCGACGAACAGGTCACCTTGAATGACAACGCCATTATCCATGGTCACGGACGTGACAAAACCTGTTTCGCCGTCCAAAGCGACATCATTGACCTTGCCTTCGATCCGAATGGCACCGCGCTTCTCGGCATAGGCACGCAAATATTTCGCATAGCGCCCGGCATCGAGGTGATAGGCATAATTGATCGGAGGCAAATCGTCGCGCTGATAGTCTTCAGTACGGGCAAAGCGGCCATGATGGGCGGCCATGGTTTCGATGTTGAAGATTTGGATCGGCCGCTGGTCGCCTGCCTCTTTGAATTTGTGCCAGATATGGTGGAAGGACACGCCATCTACCTGATAGCCATAATTGCCGAAGGGGTGAATGTAGCTATCGCCAATCTTGCCCCAATTGACGAATTGGATGCCCAGTTTGAAGCTGCCTTGAACGGCAGACAACATCTCGCGCTCATCAATTTCTAGCAGCCGATTGAAGTCGAGGAAGGGGGGGATGGTGGCTTCACCTACGCCAACCGTGCCGATTTGTTCTGATTCGATCACAAGAACATTGACAGGCTTGCCCGCCCGCAAGCGCGATAAAGCGGCCGCTGCCATCCAGCCCGCCGTGCCGCCACCTACGATTACGATTGTTTCAATTGCCATGTCTCGTTACCCCCTGCGGCATCTTAACTGTATTTTCTTGCCATCTAGCACGTATGACGCAAATGTGAACGTTCATTTTTTCTTGTGAACGCTCTCAATTCCGGTTATGGCTCACACAATATGATTAGCTTCCTTCAAAAAAGAAGGGAGTCAGGGGAGGAAAATTTGGCCTATCAACTCAACGCAGGCACAGCCACGTCTCGGTCACGGCGCTTCACCGCTTTGACCACCGCATCCAGTCTCGCCCTTTTGGCGCTGGTTTCGCAGCCTGCTTTCGCACAAACGGCAGCAGCGCCAGCTACGCCCGCCGAAACAGCACCCCCTGCAACCCAAGAAGCTGAGGCACCTGCCGAAGTGGTTGTGGTAACCGGCTTCCGCCGTTCTCTGCAAAATGCGCAGTCCATCAAGCGCAATCTCGATACCTTCGTCGATGTCGTGACCGCAGAAGACATTGGTGCTTTGCCAGACCGTTCGGTGGCTGAAGCGCTGCAGCGCATTCCTGGCATCAATATTTCCCGCTTTGAACAGCGCAATGACCCAGACCGCTTCTCGGTCGAAGGTTCGGGTGTCATCATCCGTGGCTTGCCTTTTGTGCGCTCTGAATTGAATGGCCGCGATATCTTCTCCGCAAACGGTGGCCGCGAGCTTTCCTTCAATGACGTTTCGCCAGAACTTTTGGGTCGCGTTGAAGTATTTAAAAATGCCACGGCAGATATGATTGATGGCGGCATTTCCGGTACCGTCAATCTCGTCACCCGTAAGCCGCTTGATAAGAAGGGCCCACGCTTTGCGGGCACAATTGAAAGCAATTATGGCGACATGGCGAAAAAGTGGTCGCCAGGCTTCTCTTTCTTGGGTTCCAACACCTATGAAACCGAAGTCGGCACCTTTGGCATTCAATTGGCTTATGCCCAGTCGGAATTGGTCACCAAGACCGACGCGTCGCAAATCACCGACCCTTGCTACCGCGATGCTTCGCTGACTTCGGCTTGTATCCGCGTGCGTGCGGTGGGTTCGGGCGGCTTCAGTGGCGGCCAAGCTTTCAACGCATCCAACTTCCCCCCAGCAAACGCTGTCTTTGTGCCAAAGGGCGCAGGTGTGCGCACCACCGACCTGACGCGTGACCGCGATGCGATCTCGATCGTGGGTCAGTGGGAAAGCAATGACAAGCGCTGGTTGGCCACGCTTGAATATCTGAAGGCAACCACCGAAGCGACTTTGGAAGAATTCTCGGCTTTGGCTCTGGTCAATGACGACGCATTGTTCCCTGTCATCGCACCTGGCACGACAGCTACCTTTGCTGGCAATCAGTTTGCCAAGGGCACGTTGACCCAGCTGCAGCCATTTACGGGCGGTCGCGGTATCCCAACCGAACTCTTGCGCTTCCAACGCGAAGATCAAGCTTCGACGGAAGATGTGTCCTTCACCTTGAAGTTCAATCCAACCGATCGCATGCGCTTCAACTTCGAAGCCCAGCACATTGCATCTGACCGCACCGAAAATGGCTTCATCTCGGCGATGCAGACCTATAGCGATGTCTATATCGACAACACGGGCGACACGCCTTTGGTGCAATTCCTGCAGCCAGGCTCTGCAAACTCGCCTGCCAGCTATTTCACCGACCCTTCCAAGACCTTCTATTGGTTCTTGTTGGACAACCAAGTCTATAACGAAGGCGAGATGACGAGCGTTCGTCTCGACGGCGAATATGACTTGAAGGAAGATGGCTTCTTCAAAGGCGTGCGTTTTGGGGCGCGCTGGAGTGATCGTTCGCGCATTACCCGCAATGCCAATTTCTCCAACTGGGGCAATCTGGGCGCACCTTGGACCGGTCGCGGCGGCAATTGGAACTGCGGTGACTTCCAAGCCTTCGGCTGCGGCGGTGCCTATGCCAAGGACTTCCCAGGGTCGTCGGCTATCCGCAATCCATTTGGCGATAACTTCCAGCGAGGCAATGTGCCTGTGCCTCTGGGCGATGGTTCTGCCTTCTTCTTCGGTGGCGACAACACGGTTCGCGACTATCTGAGCGGCGAAATCCGCAAGCAGGCCAATGCAATTACCGCGTCAACCCTAACCCCGAACGCTTGGTTCCCAATCTCTGCCCGTAACAACAATGTAGCAGGTGGCCCTTGGACTCCGGGTGAAATCTCGGACGTTGAAGAATTGACCTCAGCCGCCTTTGCGCGCGTGGACTTTGGCAAGGAATATTCCAGCGACTTCAAGATCACGGGTAATATTGGCCTGCGCTACGTGCAGACCACCGTGCAGAGCGCGGGCTCGATCCAACTGCCGACCGGCGAATTCTTCGATAACGTCAACATCGTCAATGGCGTCAATGTCGGCGGCAATGGCGATGGCATCGTTAGCGTTGCTGAACTTCAAAAAGCCTGTAGCAATGTTCAAGTTGGTCAAGTGGCACCGGGCTATTGCGGCCTCTCAGCCACCCGCTTGGCAGAGTTTGGGGCCTTCTTTACCGGTGAAAAGCTAGACGACAGCGCCGACATCAAGTTCGACCATGTCTTGCCAAGCTTCAATGTCAAGGCCGACTTTGGCAATGGCATGCTGGTCCGGTTTGCTGCGTCTAAGGGGATTTCACGCCCAGACCTAAATGCCTTCGCAACTGGCGGTGGCATTTCCGACAATACGGCCAATTTGAAAGCCGGTGGTACCTTGGCAACAGGGCCACTCTTCCAGATTGGGACGGGCAACCGTCTCTTGCGTCCGGTTGAATCCTGGAACTACGACCTGTCTTACGAATGGTATTTTGCCAAAGTGGGTTATGTCTCGGTTTCGGCCTTCATGAAGGACATCCAAGGTATTGTGAATGGCGGGGCCTCGGTTCGCCGCTTCACCAGTCCAAAGGGTGTCGACGGCGACATTCTAGTCAATGGACCGGTCAATAGCGATGGCGGCACCTTGAAGGGCGTCGAGCTTTCCTATCAGCAGACCTATGACTTCTTGCCGGGCCTATTGAGCGGCTTGGGTGCTCAATTCACCTATACCTATGTGGATGCAGGTGACTTCAGCAACTCCAACCTCGGCGCAGAGCAGAGCCCATTTGCAGGCAGCACGCCTTTGGCCGGTGTCTCGGAACACACGATCAACGCGGTCGGCTTCTATGAAAAGGGCCCGATTGCAATGCGTCTGGCCTATAATTGGCGGTCAGAATTCTTGCAAACGCCGCGCGACGTGATCTTCCCCTTCTCGCCAATTTATGGCGAGGAGACAGGTCAACTCGACGGGTCAATCTTCTACACGTGGAGCCCACGGGTTAAGTTCGGCGTTCAAGGGGTCAACCTGCTCGACGAAGTCACCCAAACCAGTCAGGTCATTGACTTCAAAGGCACACGGGTGACGCGTTCGGCCTTCCGCAACGACCGCCGCTTCACCTTGATGGCACGGGTAGAGTTCTAATCTATCTGGTGAGAGCGAGCCTTGGATTAACGTCCAAGGCTCGTTTTTTGCCCCTGTTGGACTTTACCATCCGAGCGTGACATGCAATCGATTGGCTGTTACTTCTCATGCAAGCAAAGTCAGTCTAACGTTCGCAAGAACAATCAAATTTCTGTGTATAATTGTTATATCCTTTGATTGTTCATGGTTAAACGTTTATGTCTCGTACCCGGAATTTATGTCGGGATATCAAGATCATGACGGTTCCAATGAAAGCTGTTTTCATGTGCGCCGATTCTCCTTCACCGCTGTTTGAAGCCACGATTGGCCAACAATCTGGTTTGTGCCAGGTGTTGAAGGGGTAGTTCATGGCGCGCCGCAATCAATCGGTCACCATCTCCCACGTCGCAGCAGATGCCGGCGTCTCGTTGCAGACCGTCAGCCGTGTCATCAATAACGAACCAAATGTGCGCCCTGAAATGAAGGCGCGGGTTCAAGCCTCGATTGAAAAGTTGCACTATGTCCCCTCCATAGCTGCACAGCGCATGAGCGGCTCGCGCTCCTATCTCATCCTTGTCATTAACGACCGCGAGCGGACGATTGCCGAATGGCGTGCCCGCCGAGGCGCAGACTGGGTCGACCAAATGCTGCTCGGTGGCATGTTGACCAGTGCCGAACATGGCTATCGGATGATTTTCGAGCTCGTAGACACGCATAATGACCATGTTGAGCGCGAATTGAGCGGGACCATCGCGGCCCTGCAACCCGATGGAATCATTTTGACGCCACCGCACTCTGAAAATCCGCTGATCACCAATTTGTTGGATCAGCGAAACATCCCATTTGCGCGCATTGGGTCTTTGACGCCGGGTAGTGGCTTTGCCATTCATATGGGCGATGCGGCATCTGCCGCCCAAGCCACCCAGCATCTGATTGACCTCGGCCATAAGCGGATCGGCTTTATCGCTGGCGCACCCGATTATAATCTGTCGCACTGGCGCGTTGATGGATGGCGCCAAGCAATGGCGCAGGCGGGGTTATCAGACGAAGGCTTATGTGTGCCGGGGGACTTTAGC
>CALRLV020000175.1:0-6481 GCA_943368895.1 Ferrovibrio terrae | reverse complement strand
GTCCGCAATTGGAGGAGCGCAACCTTAACCAAGACTAGGCGCTCAATAAAGGATCAAGGCCACCTTTGGCCTCCAGCGCCATGAGATCATCGCAGCCACCAATATGGGTGCCGCCGATGAAAATCTGGGGAAATGTATTGCGACCAGATAACTCATTCATCTTGGCGCGCATCTCTGCGTTGGAGGAGGCTTCTATATTGGTGATTTCTGCACCCTTTTTTTCCAAGAGGGCCAAAGCCCGCTCGCAATAGGGGCAAAAATACTTGGTATAAATCGTAACTGCTGCCATGGGACCGATCCTAAAAAATTGTGGTTCACATCTTTGTCATATAGAGATGATTAGCCTGATTTGGAGCCCCCGCCATGACCGAAACTTACACTTCAGCGGCAGAAGTCGCTGAACTGCCACCTGAACAAGCACATATGCTAGGTCAAATACTGTTGGAAGAGGGGGGCTTTGCCCGTCTTTCAGCCAAGGACCAAGCCTTGGTTTGTGCCATAGCACACCGGGTTCACAGCACCCAGGATGCCAATGAAGCGTTCGAATTGCAGACGACTTTTGGCCAGAGACTGGCGGATCGGGTTGCCGAAGTCGGTGGCTCGTGGGGCTTTGTGATCAGTTTTGGCATCTTTTTATTCATGTGGGCGATGCTGAATTTGGTGATTTTGCAAGGCCAAGCCCGCTTTGACCCCTATCCCTTCATTTTCTTGAACCTGATCCTATCCATGCTCGCAGCGATCCAAGCACCCATCATCATGATGGCGCAAAATCGCCAAGCCGAGAAAGATCGCCTGACCACACGGATGGACTATGAAGTCAATGTGAAATCAGAGCATGAGATAGCTTTGCTGCGTCAGCATCTGGCGCAATTTCATGAAAAGCTCGACCGCCATTTGGCGAAGACGACGTAGAGGTCAATTTTATGCGCATTGTTTCGGGGCGGTGGAAAGGTAAGGCTTTGGTCGCGCCTATCGGGGACGCAACGCGGCCAACATCGGATCGTGCGCGTCAAGCGGTGTTCAATATTCTAGAGCATGCGCCTTGGTCGCCCGGTCTAATCGGGGCCAAGGTACTGGACTTATTTGCAGGAACGGGCGCTTTGGGGCTGGAGGCCTTATCGCGTGGGGCGGGCCATTGTTTGTTCGTGGACACCGATCCTGCGGCGCGGGCGGCTTTGGCAACCAATATTGAAGCTTGTTCGGCACAAGGCATCAGCCGGGTCTGGAAGCGCGATGCGACGGATTTGGGCGCGATGCCAGCCTCGGCTAATGGTCCGTTTGATCTGGTGTTTGTTGACCCGCCTTATGCCAAAGGTTTTGATTTAGCAGCCCTTAAAGGGTTGGCTCAGGGGTGGTTACAGGCAGATTCACTGGTTGTGCTAGAGCGGGGACGCGGCGAACCTGCACTCGCACCAGCCGGCTATGAGGTGTTGGACAGCCGCAGCTATGGTGCTGCGGAAGTGTCCTTCCTGACATTAGGTAAAATCAGCGCTTAAGCGACTTGATCCTGACCGAATAGGTCAGTGCCCGTGCGGGGACGACGGGCTTTGGCAAGGATCTTATCCAAAGCAGCCACAGCACGGTCTGTCATTGTCTCGATGATTTCCACGTCGAGATAAAGGTCGCCAGCAGGGCGGCCATTGGTGGCAGGCAGGCCTCGACCGGCAACCAACAAACGGTCGCCATCTTGGCTGTCTTTTGGCACGTTCAAGCGCAAACGACCCATGGGTGTTTCGATTTCAACTCCGCCACCAGATTTGGCTTGTGCAGCCGACAAGGTGAGGGTGGTTACAATGTTGCCGCCGTCAATTTCAAAGCCATCGGTGTCGGCAATGCGGATCACGCAGGCCACGTCCGTCTTGCCAATGCGTGCAATGATGCGGTCGCCAGCACGGGCACCAGCAGGGACGCGGACACTGGCTTTCCCCAGTGGGCAGGAGCCTTTGACCGACCCACCACGCGCAGCAATCCAAACAGAAACTTCCAAGTCAATTTCAGTCATGCGCCCGGCGCGCGGGCTGCCGACACGGCCAATATCGGCCGAAGCTGCGCCCAGCGTGATAACGCGATAAGCTTCACGGGCTTCCTCAAATCGTTGTCGTGCCTGCGGGTCTGAATTGACATCAGGGTGGCACGATTTGGCGACGGCATGAAACGCGGCCTTGGCGGCGCGGGGATCAGCATTGGGCTCAAGCCCGAGGATGGCATAGGGTGAAGACATGGGGCAGACCATCGTCTCGGCACGGTTAACGACGTGTAAACTCGATCGCTAAATTTCATTCTTTGCCCATTGATTTTTGCAGGCAAGGCAGCGCGTTTTTTCAAGGCGGCGGTGGGACTGCGCCCCGCACAAATTCGCGCCTGAAATCGGCTGAGTTGGCGAATAGGGGGCAGTGCACTACATTGCGCCCATGACCTCCAACACCCTAATCCCCCCGACCCCGTCTGAGGCCGAGTATCAAGCCGCAGCTGTGGATGCCACGCCGCTGCTCGAAGCTACCTCTGACCCATTTGACTTGTTTGGAACTTGGCTGTCAGAGGCCAAGGAAAAAGAAATAAATGACGCCAATGCAATGGCTCTGGCGACGGCCGACAGCACAGGTCTGCCAGATGTACGGATGGTTCTCTTAAAAGACTTTGATCGCCAAGGCTTTGTCTTTTATACTAATTTGGAAAGCTATAAGGGCCAGCAATTGGGCGAGAATCCACAAGCTGCCCTCTGTTTTCATTGGAAAAGCCTGCGCCGCCAAGTTCGGGTGCGCGGGGCGATTACATCCGTAAGCCAAGAAGAAGCAGATTCCTATTTCGCTTCTCGTGCCCGCGACAGCCGGATCGGGGCTTGGGCAAGCGCCCAATCGCGCCCGCTAGAAGATCGCTTTGCACTAGAGAAAAGCGTGGCCGGCTATGCCTTAAAATTTGGCATAGGTGAGGTGCCGCGCCCGGACTTCTGGTCAGGCTTCCGACTTGTGCCATCCCGCATTGAATTTTGGCGCGATCGTCCATTTCGCTTGCACGATCGTTTAGAGTTTGTGCGGGGCGATGCAACATCACCTTGGTCCACATCTAAGCTTTATCCGTAAAGCAATTTTTTCCTTCGTTGTTTCAGAAAGTCTCACCCATGCGCGTAGATCAAAAGGCCTTTCTGGTTACGGGGGCTTCGACCGGGATTGGTCGGGCGATTGCTGACCGTCTGGTGGCGCAAGGTCATTATGTCTTCGCCTCGGTCCGTAAACAGGCTGACGCAGATGCCCTCAACACCGCTTTTGGTGCAAATGGCCAAGCCGTCTTGTTTGATGTGTCAGACATGGCCGCCATTGAAGCCGCTGCCTTGGTTATTGGTGACGCCCTAAAGGGACGGACCTTGGCGGGCCTTGTCAATAATGCCGGGATTGCCTTGCCTGGGCCTGCTTTGATCCAGCCATTGAGCGAGATTGAGCAAGTGATGAATATCAACTTCATGGGCGTTGTGCGCTGTTGCCGTGTGTTTGCGCCGCTCTTGGGGGCAGACCCTGCACGTACGGGACCTAAGGGCCGTATCCTGAATATCACGTCGGTCTCGGGTAAATTCGGCTATCCCTTTACCGCCGCCTATGTCGCGGCCAAGCATGCGGTTGAAGGCTTCTCGGATAGTTTGCGGCGGGAGCTCTTGCTGGTCGGCATTGATGTGATTGTTGTGGGCCCAGGTGCCGTTAAGACGCCGATTTGGGAGAAGGGGGCTGCAGCAGGGGGCAATAAGTACAAGGACACGATCTGGGGCAAGCCTCTGGAGCGCTTGACCCAATCCTTGGCCGCCATGGATCAAGAAGGGCTAGACGTCAGTGTCGTCGCCAATCTGGTGGAAGAAGCCTTGACGACAACCCACCCGAAGACCCGCTATGCGCCGGTGCCCAATAAGCTCGTGAACTGGTGGCTCGCCCGCTTCCTGCCCGCGCGCATGGTTGACCGCGTCGTTGGCAAAAGCCTGTCGCTTCTGCCTTAATCAGAGCGCGTGATCTTGGTCTGATCGCCATAATTAATGATAGGGGCGAACGCCCGGTTTCATCGAACAAAGATGAGGGCAGCCTTTTCTCGCTGCACCCCATTTGGATAAAGAGGGCAAGTATTTCTGCCCAAGTCGGAAGCTGGCCGCTCCCAAATGGATGGGCCGCCTTTCAGGCAACTTTGGCGAATGTGATATCCAAACGAGGGGCGGTTTTGCCAATACGCACAGGGTCCATCGCTTGGACAGGAATTGAGGCGTCCAGCATCGCCTTGAATTTGGCTGGCGCGGGCTTGATTCCTTCCAGTTGTTCGCGATCGAATGCCGCACGGATTGCGACAGTTTTGGCGACGGTCTCCGAAAATGCTTTTGGCAAGAGATCAAAAGAGTCCGCACGCGCAATAATGTCGTACTCAACCCCTTGGGCGAGCCACACATCCGCCTCTTGGTAGGCGATAACATGAAATTTGATCTTGTCGCTCATCAAACGCCACTCAAGCCTTTGGTTCAGTACCTTCCTAAATCGCTTTAAAGCGAGCGAAGTCTGCGCGTTGCGGCGGAAAGGTCAAGACTGTTTCGACTAAGAATACCAGATGCATGTTTTTGTCGAATACATATCTTAAATATGCATAAAGTCTGTTCGGCTGTAAAGCGGCTTTGTACCGCTTGGCCAACGGCCTGCCCCAATCAACAGCCTTGTGATGTTGTGCTGACCCTTGCCTAGTTGACGTGGGCGCTTCAGGCCTTAGGAAGGGCCAAAATCGGCCATTTCACGGAATTGGCCGGCGCACATGCCGTATATCGGCCAGCCAAAAATTTGGGAGATACTCATGCTCGGTTTAATGCAGAATTGGCCACTGACTGTCGATAAGATCATGGACCATGCCGCGATCAATCATGGTCGCCGTGAAGTCGTGACCCGCTCGGTCGAAGGTCCAATTGTTCGCACCACCTATAGCGAAATCAACATCCGCGCGAAGAAGGTCTCTAACGCGTTGCTGGCCGAAGGGATCAAGCTGGGCGACCGGGTTGCGACCTTGGCTTGGAACTCTGGTCGTCACATGGAAGTTTGGTATGGCGCGATGGGCTTGGGCGTTGTCCTGCACACCTTGAATCCACGCCTCTTTCCGGAGCAATTGGTTTATATCGTCAATCACGCCGAAGATAAGATCATCTTCACCGACTTGACCTTCCTGCCCATTCTGGAAGCGCTGAAAGATAAACTGACCCCTGTGACCCGCTTTGTCGTTCTGACCGACAAGGATCACATGCCGGCGTGCAGCCTGAAGGGCGCGATCGATTACGAAACCTGGATTGAGGGTCATAGCGCGGAAGCCAAGTGGGGCGGGTTTGACGAAAACACCGCCGCGGGCCTTTGCTATACCTCCGGCACCACCGGCAATCCTAAGGGCGTGCTTTATTCGCACCGATCCAACGTGCTCCACACGCTTTTGACCATGCAGAAGGACGTGATGGGTCTGGGTGCCCGCGACGTGATCTTGCCAGTTGTGCCGATGTTCCACGCCAATGCGTGGGGTGTGGCTTTGTCGGCTCCTGCCGCTGGGGCGAAGATGGTGATGCCAGGTGCGAAGATGGATGGCGCGTCTATCTATGAATTGCTGGAAACTGAAAGCGTCACCTTCTCTGCAGCAGTTCCCACCGTTTGGATGATGCTGTTGCAGCATCTGGAATCGACCAACTCCAAGCTGTCCACCCTGAAGAAAGTTGCCATTGGCGGCTCTGCCGTGCCAGAGCGCATCATGCGTCTGTTTGAGGAAAAATATGGCGTTGAAGTGCTCCACGCTTGGGGCATGACCGAAACCTCACCTCTGGGCACCTTGGGCTCTCTCGGCCCCGATGCCGATGGCATGACCCATGACGAGAAGATCAAAACCAAGCTGAAACAAGGTCGTCCGCCATTTGGTGTTGAAATCAAAATCCTGCGTGATGGCGTGGAAGCCCCGCGCGATGGCGAAACCTTCGGCAATCTTGTGGTGCGCGGTGCCGCAATTGCGGCTGGCTATTTCAAGGGCGAGGGCGGGAACATCCTCGACCAAGACGGCTTCTTTGATACGGGCGACGTGGCAACGATCGATGCTGCAGGCTTCATGCAAATCACCGACCGCGCTAAAGACGTGATCAAGTCGGGCGGTGAGTGGATTAGCTCGATCGATGTTGAAAACGTCGCGGTTGGAGCTCCCGGTGTGGCCGTCGCTGCCGTGATCGGCAAATATCACCCCAAGTGGGATGAGCGGCCGCTTCTGATCATCGAATGCGCCAAGGGTGCAACAGCGACCAAGGAAGACATTCTGGCTTATCTCGATGGCAAAATCGCCAAATGGTGGATGCCAGATGACGTTCAGTTTGTTGAAGCCATCCCACTGGGCGCAACCGGCAAAATCAACAAGCTGGCCTTGCGTGAAACTTTCGCCAATTACGATCTGCCGACCGCCAAGGCTTCGTAAGCACAGTCAGATGGGTCAGAACCACTGGGGTTCTGGC
>CALRLV020000174.1:0-6491 GCA_943368895.1 Ferrovibrio terrae | reverse complement strand
AAGGAGCGAAGAATATGAAGGAAGCTCATCCAACTAGCCCTGTAAAGCTTGATCGCTCTCGCTTTGCCCGTGCCGCTTTTGGATTGTCGGCTGCAACTTTGAGCGTCGCTGCGATGCTTGCCGCCATGCCAGCCCATGCGCAAAGCCGTGCCGGCTATGCCAATGAATTCAGCCGTCCCTATGGCACCAATCCCGGCGACCAAAACCGCCCCTATGATGCCAGCACCCGCGACCTCAATGGCAACCGCGTCATTATCGATGGCCGCATCGTCGTTGGCGATGACTTATCGTCTCTGCCGCTGGGCCTCTATAATAGTGGCTCTTCCGGCATGGGCTTCTCGGGCACCGGGGCCGCCATTGGCAACCAGCTCAATGTCAACACCACCGGCAGCTTCAACACCGTGATCGTCAATTCGACCCAGATCAATAACGGCAACCAAACCGTCATCATCAACGGTCAAACCGCTTCAACGACAACGGGCAACACCACGACCGCTGCGGCATCGGCTGTCCCTTCCTCTAACAATAACGCCCAGCAGACGCTCAACGGGGGGCTCGATTTCTAATGACCCAATCTTCTCATCTCTTTGCTCGCGCTAAATGGGCCAGCCTCGCACTCGCAGGCACCCTCGCCCTCACCGGCTGTATCTCGCCCACCGCCACACCAGCGGGCAATTATGCCCGCCCCATCGGCAATGCGCCTGTCACCGCCAACCCAACCCCTTACTCCGCCGCTCTGGTCTGCTTGGGCAATTATGCCCGCTCCCAGAACATCCGTGGCCCCCGCGTCGCGGTCGGTCGCATCTTGGATTACACCGGCAAGTCTGACTTTGAAGGCGGCCGCCAAGTCACCCAAGGCGCTTCCTTGATGGCCATCTCGGCCTTCGCCAAGTCTGGCGCGCGTCTGGTCGAGCGCTTCGATACCTCGGTGTCTGAGCTTGAACTCAAATATGCCAACAACCGCCTGATCGGTGAAGAAGGCCAAGACTTCCGTCGCATCCTCGCCGGCCAAGTCCCAGGCTCTGACTTCTATCTCATCGGCGGCATCACCGAGCTCAACTACAACATCCGCTCGGTCGGCACCGACACCTTCATCGGCGACCGCGACCCCACCAATGGCAAGGGCATCGTCAATGGCAAGCTCTATGTCATGAATGTCGGTCTCGACTTGCGCTTGATCGACACCAAGACGCTGGAAGTCGTCGATGTCATCTCCTACCAAAAGCAGATCATCGGCCGTGAAGTTGGCCTCGGCTACTTCCAATTCCTCGACAACATCACCCTCGACCTCGGCGTCGGTGGCCGCAGCCAAGAGCCCGTCCAACTCGCCGTCCGCTCCGTCGTCGAACGCGCCGTCGTCGAAATGATGTCCAACATCTATGGCGTCCCAGGCGCTAGCGCTTGCCAAGGAGCCTTCGGCCCAGGCGGCGACCCCATGGGCCCCATCGGCAACACCGGTGCCTTCGTCCCACGCTCCGACGCCACCGCAGCCGGTGCCGCCGCACGCACCAACCCCAACAACTGGAACGATACACGCGACAAAGCCATCTCACGATCCCTCCGCGGTACTCGCAACTAAGCCAGCCAATTGGTACCCGAACGAGAAGAGCGGCCCATCAGGGCCGCTCTTTTCAGTCTGGGCGTCTAAGTTTTGCCGTTTCACCACCTTGTGATCCTCAAGCGGCTTTGAGTCCGCAGTGACCATCTTGAGCGTCCACGCAGCAATGCTACTGATGGGTCATGAAAAGGACGGCGCGCGCCATTCAGTTGAAGACACGGGTGCTTGGGATGCTCTTCTGCATCACGGCGTGCAGCCCAGCCGCAATACCACCCTCAGCAACGGATAAAGCTGCGATGCAAAATCCCGTCTATCACTTTGAAATTCCGGTTACGGATATGGACCGCGCGATCCAATTTTATCAGGACGTCTTAGGCCACAAGCTAACCCGCCAAGAAATTGACGGTTATGAGATGGCTTTCTTCCCGCGGGCGGATGGGAGGCCCGGTGCCAGTGGTGCGCTCGCGAAAGGCGACGTTTATGTACCGTCTAAAACCGGCGCGATTATCTATTTCGATGTGCCAGATATCGACCCGGTTTTGGAAAGGGCAAAGGCCAAAGGGGCAAAGGTCCTTTACCCCAAAAAGTCGATTGGCGAGGCAGGCTTTGTCGCCGAGATTGAAGATAGTGAGGGCAATCGAATTGCCCTCAACGCGCTGGAGGACTGACGCGCGGCACTTGCTCCCAATGGGACTGCCGCGCGCCAATGCCAGGAAGGCTTAAGTCGTCTTCTCATCCTTCGCCGGACCCGCTTCTCCGTCTTGCAATAGGCCCGCCAAGCCCAATTGAGCAGGGCCGCCATTACCCAGACCCACTTCCTTTAAGATGGAGTCGATCAAAGGGGCTTGAGCGCGATAGCGCATCGCACTTTGCACCACTTGGTCAGCCAGATTACCATTGCCTTGGGCCGCCTCGCCGGACGGGCCAGAGGTACCACCAAGCCCAGACACATCGACCACTTTGATGGAATCGATATTCTTTAAAGGCTCAACCGAGGCGGCAATGATCTGATCCAGTTTGGAAATCAGGGATTCGCGGATCCGCATCGCCACTTGCTCCGCACTCATGACGTTCGCCGCTTCATTGATTGCGCGTTCGCCTTCGGCCTGCACCGCAAAGCGCTTAGCGTCTGCCTCTGCCCGGATAGCAATGGCTTCTGCCTCGCCCATGGCGATTAGTTTGGCGGCTTCGGCGCGGTCTGTTGCAGCGATCTTTTCCGCTTCAGCGCCAACCTTTACCGCAATCGCATCGCGTTCAGCCAAGCGCGCCGCTTCGATCAATTCGATGGCACGATTACGTTCAGCCACTTCGGTCTCTTGGACAGTTTTCACCTGCTCCTCAGCCCGGATCGCAATGGCGCGGGCTTTGTTAGCATCAGCCTTGGCGACACTTTCTTCCTTGGACTTATTGGCGATTGCGATTTGGCGATCTTGCTCGGCCAATTCCAGCGCACGTTTCTTCTCCAACTCCGCGGTCTCGGTGGCCCGCAGAGATTCAATCTGACGCTGACGGTTGGCTTGCTCTTTGGCAATCCGCTCTTGTTCGATATCGCGTTCAGCTGCAATCTTAGCAGCCTCTGACTCACGCGACTTTTCGGCAGTCACAAGCGCAACTTCAGCAGCTTGCTGAGCACGCATGGTCTGGATTTCGCGCTGCTGACTGAGCGTGGCGGCTTCTTCCTCGAGCTTGATTTCCAAGGAGCGCTTTTGGGTTTCCAGGTTCTGGCGTTCGATTTCGACCCGTGTATTGGTCTCAATATCGTTGCGCATTTTCCGGCGCATTTCGATTTCTTCAGTCAGCTTGGTGAGACCTTCGGCGTCGAACGCATTGTCGGGATTGAAGAACTCACGCGGGGTTTGGTCCAGACCAGTCAGGGACACGGTTTCAAGTTCCAACCCATTCTTGGTCAGGTCTTCAGTCACAGCTTGCTGCACCTTCTGGACGAACTGGGTGCGCTGTTCGTGCAGCTCATTCATAGTGAGTTCGGCAGCCACCGAGCGCAAAGCGTCGACGAACTTACCTTCGATCAACTCTTTAAGTTCTTGCGGAGCCATGGTGCGGCGGCCCAAAGTTTGGGCTGCTGCCGAGATGGCTTCCCGATTTGGAGCCACGCGGACGTAAAATTCAGCCAGAACATCCACGCGCATGCGGTCCTTGGTGATCAAAGCCTGCTCGCTGTTGCGCGTGACTTCCAGGCGCAAGGTCGCCATATTCACCGGAATGGTTTCATGTAACACGGGCAGAACGAGCGCACCGCCATTGACGACGACACTTTCGCCGCCGAGGCCCGTACGCACAAAGCTGGTCTCTTTTGAGGCCCGCTTATAAAGGCGCGCAACCAACACGCCGAACAAAATGAACAGCGCCAGTCCAACAACGACCAGGCCCAAAATTTCATAAATTGCAGGATTAAGCATCTAGTTTTCCTTCCTATGCTCTGTGGGGAAACGGTTTAGGGATATGGATTTTTTGGGCGCAACCGGGCCTAGTGAGGCAAAGCGGGTGTCGCGGATGTGGCGTAATAATGGTGGTCGGCCCATTGCGTGAGCAGCACGGCTTGGCCCTCGCTCAAGACCTCTTCAGCCCGAGCAGGTTCCACCATCACATAATGGTTTTGACCAAATTGATCCCGCACGCGAGCTTGCGCGGCTGAACCCTGCTTTGCTACGCCCAGCGTCACAATTGCGGTAAGACCGACAAGATCATGTTGAGACAGGGCCGTGGTTTCGGTCCTCGGCATAAACCGACCCAAGAAGCGACTTATCCAGCGAGTGCCGGGTAGTGAACCTACAAGGGCCAGAGGTCCTGCAATAGACATCGCCAGCATTTGGCCAGCCACGGCAAATGACGCTTGTTGGATCGCAAGCCCTGTAAGGCCAAACACGGCACAGGCGGTCGCGAAGAACAAAGTAAAGGGCAAGCGGCCGACATTGAGATAGCCCAAGATGCCGCCACCAGAACCCGTCGCGTCACCATGGCTATCAAGCGCGTCTAGTCCTTCTGCGTCAGAGGACGAAAATCCAATCAGGAGTAGGATGACTTCAAGCGCACACAGTGCGACCGTCATCAACAAAGCGCCAAAAAACAGGGCATTTTGCCCCATAAATAAATCAATCAACATCGATTTTGCGTGCGACGGTCACCACCCCGATAAACCGTCATCTCCACAGCCCTATAGATAATCATCCCCGAATAGGCTGCAAGAGGTTGCGTGCAAATATCTTAGCTCAAGGCCGGAACGCGCGTTAAACCTTAGCGAGTTCGTCGGCGACTTCCTCGCTGGAGGCTTCCTGCGTGTGCAGCGCTTCACGCTCTTGTTGCAGGACTCTGAAGACACGCGCCAGATATTCTTGCGTCCAAGCGCCGCGCTCCTCGGCCTGTTGCTTCGTTGGCGTGAAGGTTTCGATTTCCTGCCGCGTCAGCACACCCGATTGCTCTAGCAATCGCTCCAGAGTGTCGGTCCGTTCGCGCACTACGGCTAATTCTTGGGCCAGCACGAGGACGATATTGGTCAAACGCTCAACATCGGTTTCTAAGAAATAGGGCCGCTTGCCTTTGGACTTCGCGCCAGCAAGGGCGAGTGGATCGATCTTGCTCATTTGACCGCTCCGACTACATGCCAAGCAGCCTTTCGGCCATAATCTTCCTGCTTGGTATCTTGGGCCGCCTGCGGGAATACGTCTGGGTCAACCACGGCCGCAACGCCGCTATGCATCAGCTTGTCGCGCTCAAAACCTGCTGACACCATCCAGCTGTCGAGATCGACTTCATGCATCTTGGTCCAGAATGGTTCGTTATTATAGAAAGCATCCCAATCGCGCATGGCTTGCTCAAACAAGGGCATTTCTGGAGTGTATTGCGGTTGCTCCACATGGAAGACGATGCCGCCGGGCTTTAACAGACGGTGGGTTTCGGCAAATATTTTCGGCATGGAGGCATAAGAGGTTTCATGCAGGAACATGCATGAATGGATCATATCAAAGCTCTCATCCGCCAAATCGGATAAGTCGCTGACATCACCTTGCACAAAGCTAATATTGTCCACGCCCATGGTTTTGGCCCGAGCGAGGCCATAGCGCAGCATGGGTGCGCCAACATCAATCGCGACCACTTCGGCATCAGGGAAAGCTTGGGCGATGGGCAGGACATTGTGTCCGAGGCCCGCACCAATATCGAGGATGCGTTTGGGCTTTAAGTTGGGAAGGGTCTCCTTCACCCAAGCCGCAATCGCCTGACCCCCGCCATCATTATAGCGACCCAACATGCCACCCGTGGTGGCAAAGATACCAATGTCATAATTACATGGCCCCGTGACATCGCCCTCTGCGAGCTCGGTGTGATAACTGCCGGGCATGCAGTGGTGGTCAATCGCCTCGACATAGCGCGGCAGAGGCAATTCTGGATTGAGCTTGAGCCGCTGATCATTTTCGGTCAGCGCCTTGGCCTTGGCATTCAATTGGTCGGCTTGGCGAAGTGTAACCCAACGACCAGCTTGTTGGCGGGTTTCCATCGTGGCGCGGCGCAGCGCACTCCACCATTGGAAAAGAGGGTCCTTCAGAAGCGCTTTGCGGACTTCATGGCGATCCTTGAAGCTGCGCCCATTGGCCGCCACGAATTTAGGTTCAACCCGCGCATCAAAAGCCTCTTTCACGCCCGGCATAATCTGGGTCGATAAATGGCGGTTCATATGCGCCAAGAAATTGAAGCGCGAAATCTCGTCATGGCTCAGCTGCGGATACATGCCATGTTGGCCTACAACACGGTAGTCTGGGGGCCCATCATAGGCGCGCGCTGGCTCTGCTTTTGGCTTATCGCTTACGAGACTGGACATGCTCACATCTCCCGGGTCACACAGTGTGGCCATTTCTTATCTAAATGATATACCTATTGCCAGATGAAAAGAGCGTGGCAACCTGTCGCACAACATTTTTTC
>CALRLV020000173.1:0-6544 GCA_943368895.1 Ferrovibrio terrae | reverse complement strand
GCGCTCTTCTTGTTGCTGACTGGCCTGCCTTGGACCAATGTCTGGGGCAAGGGCTTTGATATGGTGCGCGAGCTCACTGGAACGGCCGCCGTCTCCAAGGACTGGACCCAGAGCCGTTCGGCTGAGCGCGAAGCTACCGCACAAGCCTTCTCGCACCAAGGTCATGACGCGCCTTATTATGTCGCTAACGTCGACGATATTGCTGCAAGTGCGCGGGCGGCGCGTTTGGCTCCACCGGTCACCATCACCCCGCCCAATGGCAAAAATCCCAATTGGATGGCCCGATCCTTGGCTGGAGACCGTATTAGCCGCGTCGAGATCGCCTTTAGCGCGCAAGATGGCAGTGAGATCAGTCGAGAGACATTTGGCGACAAGCATGTGATTGATCAGGCAGTAGGCGTCGGCATCGCCGCCCATGAGGGACAATTGTTTGGCCCACTCAACCAGGCTTTAGGCGTACTAACTGCTCTGGGCCTAATCACCTTATCCGTCTCGGCTTTTGTAATGTGGCGCAAGCGGGCACCTGAAGGGGTGTTGGGTGCCCCACCACCTATTCCAGACCAAAGGATCGGCGTCGGCATAGGCCTCCTCATCTTTATGTTTGCGCTGTTCCTGCCAGTTCTAGGGGCCTGCCTAATCCTTATCGCGCTGGTGGAGCGACTGATTTTGAGCCGCATCCCCAGCACACGCCACTTTCTGGGCCTCGCCCAGCCTGCCACCCACTAGGAGTATGTCATGACCTTAAGCATTCGAGCGTTACCACTGATCTGCATCGCTTTTACTGGCTTGGTGGCGTGTGAGCCTGCCAAGACGCCACCGGCCCCGATGTTGGCCGTTGCCAAGATTGACGGGGTGGAAATAAGTGAGCCACGGCTGCGCTTGCCGCCCAATGGCCGCGACGTTACCGCAGGCTATCTAACGTTGACCAATACTAGCGACAAGGCTCAGAAATTGGTGGGGGCGAGCAGCCCGAGGGCTGAGCGCGTTGAGCTTCACGCCCACCTCAAAGGGGCAGACGGCATGGCCCAAATGCGCCAAGTCGAGCAGGTTGAAATTCCCGCCAAAGGCGCAGCCGTGCTGGCCCCCGGTGGCCTACATCTGATGGTGTTTGGGATTACAGACCCTCTGAAACCAGGCGACAGCTTCCCCGTCGAATTGACCTTTGCAGGCGACCGCAAAGTCGGCTTTGCTATGCCTGTTGTCGAAAACCCAAGCCAAAAGACCGAGGGTGACACGGGTCATGGCGGCCATCAGCATTAAGACTGCTTGACGCAGCAGGGTTAAAGCCCTGCTGCTGCCAAGCGCCGTTGCTGGCGACCTTCACGCAGGCCATTGGCGATGGTGAAAGCCAGCTCTATAGCTTGGTCGGCATTCAAACGCGGGTCGCAATGGGTGCGATAGCGGCTCGACAACGCATCCTCGGTCACAGGGGTTGCGCCACCCGTGCATTCAGTCACATCATCACCCGTCATTTCCAAATGCACGCCGCCGGGATAAGCCCCTTCCGCGCGGACAATATCCATGAAGTCATTGACTTCGCTGGCCACACGCTCAAACGGCCGGGTCTTATAGCCTGACGCGGTTTTGAGCGTATTGCCATGCATGGGGTCCGACGACCAAACTACGCTGCGCCCTGCATCAGTGACTTTGCGTACCAGCTTGGGCAGGCCTGCGGCAATCTTGTCGGAGCCAAAGCGCGCGATCAGCACGATCCGGCCTGCTTCATTCTTGGGGTTCAGCTTGTCGAGCAGCGCCAATAACTCATCCGCGTCCAAGCTCGGCCCGCACTTCACGCCAATCGGATTGGCAATACCCCGGCAGAATTCGACATGGGCATGATCGAGCTGGCGAGTGCGATCACCGATCCACACCATATGGGCCGAGGTGTCGTAATAGGCACCTGAACCGAACAATTGATCTTGCCGGGTCATGGCTTCTTCATAGCCCAGCAGCAAGGCCTCGTGGCTCGTGAAGAAGTCGACCGTATCGGTCGCAATTCCGGCAGGGCCGCTGAGGCCAAGACCATCCATGAACTCAAGGCTTTCCTCGATCCGGTGGCACAGTTTTACATACTCGGCCGATGCCTTGCCTTGCTTTTTAGCAAATTTCAGGTTCCAGCGATTGACGTTTTCAAGGTCGGCATAGCCCCCAGTTGCCAGTGCGCGAAGCAGGTTCAAGCTTGCCGTGCTTTGATTATAGGCCTCAACCAAACGCTCTGGATCCGGGATCCGGCTCTCTGGGGTAAAGGCCGAGCCATTGATATTGTCCCCACGATAGGACGGCAGGCTGACGCCATCAATCACTTCGGTAGGCTCCGAACGGGGTTTAGCAAACTGGCCCGCCACCCGACCAACTTTCACCACATGCTTGCCACCGGCAAATGTCAAAGCGACCGCCATTTGCAAAAACACACGGAAATAGCGGGTGATGCGATCGGCTTCAAACTCCGCAAAGCTTTCAGCACAATCGCCGCCCTGCAGCAAAAAGGCTTCGCCCTTAGAGACGCGCGCAAGTTCTGCTTTCAGCTTCTCAATCTCGGATGCCACAACCAAAGGCGGCTTCTTGGCCAAGCGCTGTTCCACCGCCAGCACGGCCGCTGGATCGGGGTAATCGTTTGGGATGTGGCGGGCGGGCAATGCGCGCCAAGATGAGGGCGTCCAAGTCATGTTTAATTTCCAGTGGAAAGGTTCGTTTCTTCTTAGCCTTAGCGAGACCTTTTGTCGAACTTGGGCACCAGTTTGGATGCACACGCAGCCTGAATAGCCCCGCGTTGGTAACTAGGCCACCGCTGGTATTGTTAGCCCTGCCCAGTCCGTAGAGGCCTCATTCAAGAAGCTGATATGTCGTTTCGATCTGATCGATCAAAACGACACTCCAAGAACTACATAAGGCTTCCCGGCGCTTCATCGAAGTTCTTCACATCCGGCTTCACACGGCAGTCGGGCTCGGACACGATCTCAAAAGCGGTTTGGTAAGTCAGAATGGGCACGAAAGCGCGGCCGGATAAGCAGACCATATAGCGCGCACCCTAGCCTCCCATTTTCGGAGAGGTCGCGTTAATGCTAAGGCGCGCTGCTTCGCACGATCAACGGCTGCGCACCGCGCGCACGTCTTTGGCCACCACTTCTTCTCCACATTCCAAGCAAGCCACATAAGGGGTCAGGATATGACCGCAGGTTTGGTGGCGGTGGCGGATTTGCGTCTCAGGCTGGTCTTCCACTGCGGTGCGCCCCCATTCACCCAGCATAAGCATCACCCCATTGAGTGCTTTACCCTTCGCGGTGAGCACATAATCATAGCGGACAGGTCGGTCTTGATAGGGGCGCTGCACCAAAATGCCGGCCCGAACCAAATGCCCCAAGCGGTCGCGCAAAATCGTGCGCGATATACCCAGATTAGCTTGAAAAGCTTCAAACCGATGCACACCGAAGAAGCAGTCGCGCAGGATCATCAGGGTCCAGCGGTCCCCCAAAATGCTCAAAGCCCGGGCGATCGGACAATCGGCAGACCCAAGCTCGTTCCAGCGCATGTGCAAATACTCTCTCAGTTGACGTTGCGGAGGCAATTGACGCTGGCCAGCGCCACCTTTTAAGTGCGTTTACTTTATGGACTGACTATAATCGTCTGACCGAGGAAAAAGCAAGCATGACGGAAGAGCGCGCGAAAGTTTGTTTGGTTGTAGGGGCTGGCGATGGTCTTGGCGGGGCCATTGCGCGCGCCTTTGCAGCCCAAGGCATGGTTGTATGCATGACGCGCAGGCCGCGTAACCTCGACAGTCTAGAGGCCTTGGCCCAATCCATCCGCGATCAAGGCGGCCAAGCCTACGCCTTTGGTATTGATGCACGCGAAGAAGAGCCGATGGTGGCTTTGATCAACAAGATTGAGGCTGAGCTTGGCGATTTGGAAGTAGTTGCGTTCAATATCGGGGCCAATGTGCGCTTCTCCATAACCGAGACCACCTCTCGCGTTTATCAAAAAGTCTGGGAGATGGCGGCCTTTGCCGGCTTTGTGGCTGGCCGCGAGGCAGCGCGTGTGATGAGCCCGCGCGGTCGTGGCACCATTATTTTCACCGGTGCTACGGCGAGCTTTCGAGGTCGGGAAGGTTTCTCCGCATTCGCTGGGGCCAAACATGCCTTGCGCGCCTTGGCGCAAAGTATGGCGCGCGAGCTTGGGCCAAAGGGTATACATGTTGCCCATGTGATCTTAGATGGCATGGTTGAAGGCAGCTTTATCAAAGGCCTACTCCCCGATTATGAAGCCCGCTTGGCCAAGGGCGACATCATCCAAGTCGATGAAGCAGCAAAAAATTGGGTCTGGCTATGGAACCAGAATAAATGTGCTTGGACCCATGAATTGGATCTGCGGCCCGGCAGCGAAACCTGGTGAGGAAAAGATGAAACAGCTTGAGTTTATTTTCGACTTTGCAAGCCCCAATGCCTATTTGGCCCATAAGGCTTTAGGACCAATTCTAGAAGGCACCGGGGCGGAGCTTGTCATCACGCCCTGCTTGTTGGGCGGCATTTTCAAAGCTACCAGCAACCAAGCCCCCATGGTGGCGTTTGGCGGTATTAAGGGTAAGATGGATTATGAGATGCTGGAGATGCGCCGCTTTATTGCTCGGCACAATCTGACCGCATTTAAAATGAACCCGCACTTCCCACTGAATTCCATTCATGCCCAGCGCGGGCTGATCGCTGCCCAAGCTGCGGACGTCGGCACGCGCTATCTGGAAGCGGTTCTCAAAGGCTTTTGGGAAGATGGCTTGAAAATGGATGATCAGGCCGTGATTGCAGATGTCTTGACCCAAGCGGGCCTAGACGGCCCTGCCTTGATGGCGGCAACTGCAGATCCAGACGTTAAAGCGACACTCGTCGCCAATACAGAAGCGGCTGTTGCGCGCGGTGTGTTTGGCATCCCCAGTTTCTTTGTTGCCGGCGAGCTTTATTTTGGCAAGGACCGCTTGGGCCAAGTGGAAGAGGCCTTGTCCGCATGAGCGCTGAGCAAGCCACAACCCGCTTTGACTCTTTGCTGAGCAGCATGGCTCTCGCAGATGGCAGCTATCAAGTCCGCGTTGGTCCAGATTGGATGCAGGGCCGCACCCTTTATGGCGGCATTTCGGCCGCCCTCTGCCTACGTGCCGTGCGCCTTGCGTTTCCAGACCTGCCACCCCTGCGATCTGCCTTGATTGCTTTTGCAGGCCCCAGTGCGGGCGATGTGCATATACGCCCCACTATGCTGCGCCAGGGCAAATCTGCCGCCTTTGTGACGGCGGATCTGACCAGCGAAGCAGGCTTTGGCGTGCATGCGACATTCTGTTTCGGGGCCAGTCGGGTTTCGGCCAAGCGGCAAGTGCTGCTGGAGATGCCCAACCTGCCGACACCCGATGATGTCTATCGCCCGATGCCAAAGGACCGGCCTCGCCCCATGTTTACCGATCATTTCGACATGCGGGTCGCCAAGGGCGCTTTGCCCATTTCTGGGGCAACAGATGCCGATCTTTGCTGGTGGCTAAAAGCGCTCGACAGCCATGAGGATTTTGCCGAAGCCACACTTCTGGCGTTGGCCGACGCGCCGCCACCTGCGGCTCTCAGTCTGTTTGACAGTTTCACGCCGCTCAGCACCATGACTTGGATGGTCGATTTCCTGTCCGATGACCCGACGAGCCCAGACGGTTGGTATGCGGCCAACCTCAAGAGCGAGGCGATTGCTGACGGCTATTCGGCGCAGAATTCTTATCTCTGGGCCTCCGACGGCAAGCCCCTCTTGGCCTGCCGCCAAACTGTGGCCCTGTTTGGCTAAGTCTGCTTAAGACGCCTGGCGCGGCAGAATAACAAGGTCTTCTGGCCGCACCTGCAACTTATCTTTAAACCGCTGCTTGGGTGGCTCAAAATCGAGATCCTTACGCCCGGTACGCCGACAAGGGCCTGTATAGGCTTCTGAGGAGATGAAGGGTCTGGGCTTTTCCAATCCATTGATCAGGCGCGCCATTAGAACAGCACTTGAAAACGGTTTGGCGACCAATTCTGTCACACCTGCCTCGCGCGCTTCATAGACAAAGGTCATGTCGCTGCGATGGGCAAGCAGAATAATGACCGACTTGCGATTGATCCCCAGCTTGCCTGAGCGAATGAACCGGGTGACCGAAATTGCGTCTAAATTCGCCATGCCCGAATCCAGCAAAATCGCCCCGTAGGATGCAGCCCGTGCGGAGTCAATAAAGGTTTTGGAGTCAGATGCTTCAGTAATATTACTGAATTCATGATGCAAAAGAATCGACCGAACGGCCGAGCGAATTTGCGGATTGGATTCGGCCAGCAGGATAGCGCTTGCTCGGCTTTGGGGTGATGGGCGCATCGGCACCTTGCCTTTTAGTCGGTGTGGATAGAGCACGCACAAGGACACTACCCATAAGTAACATCGGTAAGTTACAGATTGGCTAATGCATCGACTAAAATTGGCAAAGCGGCCGTTTAAGCCGTCAAACTAGGCGGTACCCACTTGTCCTTCATCGTGACAAGCTCTTCGGCCACTGTGGGGTGAACTG
>CALRLV020000172.1:0-6554 GCA_943368895.1 Ferrovibrio terrae | reverse complement strand
CGCCAAGGTTATGACACCCGCCGCCTTTACAACTTGTTGCCAGGCGGCGCACTCGACCCACGTGAAGCCACCATCAACCGCTGGAACCAGCAATATGGTGACGGTGAGCTGATCCAAGGCACGTTGTTTGCTAATGCCAGCATCGATTTGACCGACACCACCCGCCTGTATGGTTGGGCTAGCGTCCAAGGCCGCGACTCCACCTCGGCAGCTTTCTTCCGTTGGCCAGCTGATAGCCGCAACGTCGTTGAAATCTATCCAAACGGCTTCTTGCCCAAGATCAACTCGCTGATCACGGACAATTCGTTCGCTCTAGGCATGGAAACCAAGTGGAATGGCTGGGATGTGGATCTTAGCTTGAACCGCGGTTTCAACGAGATGGAATTTGTGATCCGCGATACGTTGAACCGTTCTTTGGGCGTTGCTAGCCCAACGTCGTTTAACGCAGGTGGCTTCAACAACACCCAAACCGTCGTCAATTTGGCGGCTGTGAAGGGCTATAATGTTGGTTTGGCGTCGGACTTGAACGTCGCCGTCGGCCTTGAAGCTCGTCGCGATCATTACGAAATCTTCGCCGGTGAACCAGGCTCTTACTTCCAGCAAGGTACTTTTGTCGCTGGTTCGCAAGGCTTTGGTGGCTTCAAGCCATCCAACGAAATCGGTGTGTCGCGTGACGCCATTGGGGGTTACGTCGACCTTGAAGTGAACGTAACCGACGCTTTGTTGGTTTCGGGTGCCGTTCGCGTTGAAGACTACACCGACTTTGGCAACAATGTCAGCGGTAAGGTCTCGGGCCGCTATGACTTCAACGAAATGTTCGCATTGCGTGGTTCGGTTTCCAATGGCTTCCGTGCACCAAGCTTGCAACAACAATTCTTCACCGCTTCGTCCACCAACGTGGTAGCAGGTGTGCCTCTGGAAATTCTAACGGTGCCATCGACCTCGCGGATCGGTCGCGCTTTGGGCGGCACAGAGTTGAAGCCGGAAGAATCGGTAAACTACTCGCTAGGCGGCGTTCTGCGTTTTGGTGACTTCAACGTCACATTGGACGCTTACCAAATTGAGTTGACCAACCGCATCGTGTTGTCGGAAAACTTGAACCAACCAGCCGTCAGCACCTTGTTAGCTGCCAATGGTATCGTCGGCATCAACGCGGTTCGCTTCTTCTTGAACGGTGTAGACAGCACCACCAAGGGCGCGGATCTGGTTGCCAGCTACCGGTTGCGCACCGACTTCGGTCGTTTTGACTTTACGGGCAGCTTGAGCGTCAACGAAACCAAGCTGGACAAGACCCCAGTCATCCCAGCTTTGACTGCAATTGGCTTGACCCCAACTCAATTGTTCAACCGTATCAACACCTTGACACTGACCGAAGGTCAGCCAAAGGAAAAGGCCTCGTTCAATACTAATTGGACCCTCGGCAAGTTTGGTACGACCTTCAAGGCAACCTATTATGGTGAAGTGACTGAGCCTGGCACCGATGCTGCGCGCGATATCGTCTTGTCTCCAGAGGTCCTGTTCGACATCGAAGGCCGCTACAAGCTGACCGACAAGATCAGCCTGACCTTGGGCGTTGAAAACGCAACCGACGTCTATCCACGTAAGACGCCAGGCACCACAGTCTTGACGCCATCGACTTTCACGACCTTGAACAACTCGGGCGCGTCTGCGTTCTCGCGTTATTCGCCCTTCGGCTTCTCTGGCCGCTATGTGTATGGTCGCGTTTCGCTCGACTTCTAATCGGCGAGACAGCCGTTAAATGGAAAGGCCGCAGTGGTGACACCGCGGCCTTTTTCTTGTTGGGTCTTCAGCAATCTATCGACGGCAGAGCACGTCTTCCAGATTACCATTGCGATCTTGGCCCGAATAAACCGCGTCGCGCAGGCCTTGATCGCGGCAGAATTGGTTTGCATCATTGCGGCCACCAAACTGGCCTTGGGAGACCGAGCCGGGGAAGAAAACCGTAGCGCGACCCGATGTGGTCTGACCAGTATAGCGCGGTGGATTGCCAAAATTGCCACCATTGCCAAAGCCACCACCTGGAGGGCCATAACCGCCACCGGGACCATAGCCACCGCCTGGGCCGGGGTTTATCACACTGCCACGGCCAACATAGCGAACGGAGGAAATCCGACCCTTGAACGATTCCAGATTGGGGATGGAGTCGCTATAGGTCCGGCAGCGGCTGCCATAGTTGGCATCAAGACACACCTGCCAATCCCCGCGTGCCACCAGACTGCCCGCGGCTTCGTCAAAATTGAGCTGGCGCAGGTCAGGCACGTCGCCGGTAATGTTTACCGCCTGTCCGCGGAAATCGGTTCCGGTGTACAAGGTGATGGAAGGGCGGCCGCGGTCAAAGCGCTGGGCTTCAGCGGCAGGGGCGTTGGCCAGAGTAGCAAGACCAGTTAGGGCAAGTAACAGAGCTTTTTTCATGTTCAGTCTCCAGACGCAGGCACCAAGACCGAGTGCTTGGGGCGATAACACTCCTTTTAAAGCGTGCCATCTGAACGACCTGTGAGGTCGCCATTTCACTTGCGTTCATCTTTGGCTAAACGCATGAGACGAAAAAAGGGACCATGCGAACACGGCCCCTTGGATCGTTGCGACCGTGCAGGAGGCCCTAATAGGCCAAAGCAGTGCCATCCTTGCGGCTTTCAGTTGCGGCCTCATAGGCCCCTGTTCTGAGATCGCGCTTAATGGCTTGATAGCCGCCAAAATCACCGTCCGCGCCACTCAAAGTCCAGCCCTTCTGGGTAAGGCCTGCGCGCGTTACATCAGGATAGCCCGATTCAAGGGCGACTCTTCCTAGGCCCGGCTTACAGCCGCCTTCAGGTTCGCAACCGCCCTCATGGCGCCAACGAGGCGCATCGCCTGCCGATTGGGCGTCCAAGCCATAATCAATCATATTGACGACGATCTGCGTTTGCCCTTGTGGCTGCATCGCGCCACCCATAACGCCAAAGGCCATAAAGGCTTGATTATCCTTGGTCACAAAGCCCGGAATAATCGTGTGGAAAGGCCGCTTGCCGGGGGCATAAACGTTGGGCAGCGCCGGATCGAGCGCGAAGGCCTCGCCTCGGTTCTGAAACATGAAGCCCAAGCCATCTACGACAAGGCCAGAGCCCATGCCACGATAATTGGACTGGATCAACGCGACCATCATGCCGCTGGAATCTGAGGTGACTAAAAAGGTGGTGTCGCCTTTTTCAAATTGGCTGGGGTCGCCGGCACTTACTTCGACTGTAGCTTTGCCGGGATCAATTTGGGCAGCGCGGCCTTTCAAATAGGCCGGGTTGATCAGGCCGGAAGTCGGCACGTTTGCAAAAGCCGGATCGGCCAAGAACTTTGCGCGATCTTCAAACGCCAAGCGCTTGGCTTCAATTTGCAAATGCAAGCTTTCAGCGGTGCCAAAGCCTGCCCCAGCCATGTCGAACTGATTGAGGATGCCCAACATCTGAAGGGTTGTGACGCCTTGGCTATTGGGCGGCAATTGCCACACATCATAGCCACGATATTTGACCGAGATCGGCTCAACCCATTCGCTTTTGTGGGCAGCAAGGTCGCTGGCCCGCAAGGGCCCGCCGATCCGGCGCATGTAGGCGTCAATCGTCTGTGCGATAGGACCTTTGTAATAAGCGTCCCGTCCGCCTCGAGCGATTAGGCTGAGGGTCTTGGCCAGATCAGGGTTTTTGAAAACTTCACCCGCTTTTACGGGGCCGTTGGCGAAATAGGTTTTGCGCGCATTATCAAACTCTTCCACTTCCCCCGCTTTTGCACGCTCGTCGAGGCGCCTGAGATTTCCTGCCATGTAATAGGCAATTACAGGCGGGACGGGGGTACCCGCTTCGGCATAAGCGATGGTTGGGGCTAAGACTTTGGCCATGGGCAATTTCCCGAAACGGCTGTGCATTGTATACCAAGCATCGACAGCCCCGGGCACGGTGACGGTCAGGCTGCCAAAGGATGGACGGCTGCCCGGCACACGTGGCTTGATCTTGGCTTCGCGGGCGGCGCGGTCAGCGAGGCTCATGCCCATCGGCGCCCGGCCAGAGCCATTGATGCCATAAAGCTTTTGCGTCTTTGGGTCCCAAATGAGCGCGAACAAGTCTCCGCCAATACCATTGCCCGTAGGCTCTAAGAGACCCAAAGCCGCATTGGCTGCGATGGCGGCATCCACGGCGGTACCACCTTGTTTGAGTGTATCAATAGCAATTTGGGTTGCGATTGGATGGGCCGTGGCTGCGGCCCCATTCATACCATAAGCGGGGCTGCGGGTGGCAAAAGCGGGACCTGCAATGCGGTCGCCCGGACGCACGATTCCGGAAGTTGGACTTGTTTGAGCTTGCACGGTTTGAAGAGGTGCGAGTGCGATGCTGCCCGCCAACACATAAGAGCCGAGTTTCTGCCAGAAATGAGTTGAAATGCGCATGCGCCTAGACCCCCTGAGTCATTGTTTTGCGGTACTGTAAACAAGATTGCGATCCTCGTCATCTAGCGCGCCTGCCACCTTGGCAAAGGGGTTAACCTGTGGTTGGATCAGGTCATGATTAAAAATTTCATTGTTCGCACCGCTTCGCTTTTTTGTCTTTCATTGTTGGTTGCTTTGCCCGCCCTGCCGCAACAAGCTGCGGCTCAAGCCGTTAGCCTGAAACGCCCGATCGCAGCCACGCCGACTGGTGCGATTTGGCCTTGGGAAGGCTCAGACTTAAAGCCAGAGGCGGGGACAACCTATGGCGTGCTGCCCAATGGCATGCGCTACGTCATCCGGCCCAATAAATTGCCGGAAAAACAGGTCTCTCTGCGCTTTCGTATTGATGCTGGTTCAAAACACGAGCGCGATGATCAACGCGGCTTTGCCCATTTCATAGAGCACATGGCCTTCAATGGCTCGACGAATATTCCCGAAGGCGAGCTTACCAAAACGATGGAACGTTTGGGCGCTCGATTTGGCAGCCACGTTAATGCGCATGTCAATTATTCAGAGACCCAATATAAGCTTGATATCCCCAGCGTGGATGAAGGCAGGTTGGAAACCGCACTCTCCATTTTTCGAGAAACGGCTGATCGGCTTTTGTTGAAGGACGACGCGATTAAGCGCGAGGTCGGGGTTGTCATTTCTGAAATGAACGATGGCGACGGACCCGGTCGACGGGTCAGCCGCCAGATCGCCTCTTTTCTTGGACCTCAAGAGCGGGCCACCCAGCGCGAGCCGATCGGGCTGCGCGAGACTGTGGAAGGGGCCACATCTGCCAAGCTGCGAGAGTTTTATCACACCTGGTACCGCCCAGAACGTAGCTTGCTGGTAATTAGCGGTGACGTCGATGTCGCCGCGACACAGGCCCTGATAACCAAAACATTTTCCGACTGGCAGGCAAAGACCCCCGAGAAGCCAAGTAATCCCGATGATGGTTTTCTCACAAAAGAACCTGCTCGAGCCAAGATTATCGTTGAACCCGAACAACCCTATGTTGCAATGATTTCGTTTTTGCGCCCAGACAAAATTGATTATGGCAAGCTAGATACCCGCGAAAAGCGCCGTTGGGCGGGCCTGCAAGGTCTGGTGCAAGGGGTCTTTTCACGCCGTCTGCAAAGGCTGCAATTGGTCGATAATCCGCTGACGCTAGGTGTCGGTTATCTGCAACAGGAAACACAAACAGGTGATGTAGTTACTTTATATGTCGTACCCCGCGACAATGTTTGGGCTGAAGCGATGAAGCCAGTGGCAGTGGAATTGCGACAGGCGCTGCAGTCGGGTTTTACGGCAGAGGAAATCGCCGAAGAAATTGCTGGTGGACGACAAATGCTGGAGCGGGCCATCGCCGAGGCATCCACCCGTCGCACAACAGGGCTGTCAGCCAATTTAGTTGGTTCTATCGGCAATGATATTGTTCCTACCAGTGCAGATGAAAATCTCGCCATTTTGAATGAAGTAGCAGAAATTGCGACGCCAGAGATCGTCAATCGGGAATTTGCCCGGTGGTGGTCCCACGATGATGCGCCACAAATTGTTCTGATCGCCAAAGAGCCGATCGCAGGAGGCGAGGCGGCCGTCCTTAAAGCTTGGGCCGATGCAATGGCGGTGCCTTTGCCATCACGTGAGGCTGTCAAAGCAGCAATTTTCAAGCCGCTAAACCCTGGGCCGGCTGGCAAGGTCACTAAGGTGCAGGAACTGGCCCATCCCAAAGCGCGGATTGTTACCTTTGAGAACGGCGTGCGCCTATCTTATATGCACACAGACTATAGCAAAGATCGCGCCTCCATTCGCATTGGCTTGAACGCAGGTTATTTGGCGTTCCCACCAGATGACCCGGAGTGGCCTAGCTTTGCCTCTGCTACGTGGGCAGGCGATGGGGTTGGCGATTTAACGCTGGATCAGTCAATCAGCGCCTTTGCCAATCGCACCACCAGCTTAGCGTCGGTGCGCGTTGATCCAGACACTCTGGAGATTAATGCCAGCCCAGCGAGCGCAGATTTTCTCGAACAGATGCAGGTCATGTTGAGTCAAGTACTAGAACCCCGTCTTGGGCCACGTGCAGCCAGTATCCGCCGCGATT
>CALRLV020000171.1:0-6571 GCA_943368895.1 Ferrovibrio terrae | reverse complement strand
AATAATTTAAGCAAATTACGCGTGAGTTATACTTAATTTCATTTTCTAGGTGGCTTTGCGTTTTACCTGAAATTGACCGTATGGCTTAAAACGATACAAATAAGTGGGCACGATTGCCTCGACACTCTCTAAAGTGGTTACCCTGAGATCGGCTAAAGTCTTAGCCCCAGCGCTGACTACATTGTCGGTTTTCAGCATCACGACCTGATCGCCTGTCAAAGGTGGGCCAGCGAATGGATAGAGTTTGAACACCGCATCTAATACTGCGCCCAAGGGTTGCGCGATGAAGAATGGCAAGGGTGCCAAGAAGCGCGGCCGCTCAATTTCCTTTAGGATATATTCGAGGATTTCCTTGAAGCTATAGGTGCGTGGTCCACCCAGCTCATAGGTGCCGCCACCGCTATCGAGCGCATTTACCGTCGCTGCGGCGACATCGCCAACATAGACAGGCTGAAACTTGGTCGTGCCGCCACCGATCAAGGGCAGTGCAGGCGACATACGGGCCATGGCGGCAAATTGGTTGAAGAAATTATCCTCTGCGCCAAAAATGATGGAGGGGCGCAGGATGGCGGCACTTGGGATTAATCCAAGGACAGCCTGCTCCGCCTCACCCTTGGTGCGGCCATAGTTAGACGCAGATGCAGGGTCAGCGCCGAGCGCCGACATTTGAACAAAGCGGGTGATGCCAGCCTTGGCTGATTCGGCTGCAACAATGCGCGCGCCTTCCAATTGGGTAGACTGAAAGGATTGTTTCCCGCTCTCAAATAGAATGCCGACCAAATTGATCACGCCGGTTGCCCCTTCAAGAGCGCGGGCAACGCTTTCAGGGTTGCGGACATTGGCTTGAACCAGCTGGATTTGCCCAACATCGCCCATAACGCGCAAATCCTGGCCCAGATGGGGGCGTCGCATCGCCACACGCACGCGTTTGCCTGCTTTTGCTAGCGCGCGCACGACATAGCGCCCGACAAAGCCTGAGCCACCAAACACGACGATCACATCATTGGACATGGTTTTCCCCTACAAGTCGAGTTCGGCATAGTCTGATAGGGCCTTGTTTGTCGAGCGTTTGGGACACCCAATCAGCTTTGAGCAGCGGTCGATTTGCCGCACCCCCCACCTTGCTGCTATAGGCCCGGCACACTAAGGCCTCCGCCACCTGATTTCGATCGTGGGTAGATGGGGCCTCCACTGCAGATTTCCTCCCGGAGCATGACCCGTGACCACCCTTTCTGACGCGCCAGTTTCATCGGCTGCGCTACGCAATATTGCGATCATCGCCCACGTTGATCATGGCAAGACCACTCTAACCGATCAATTGTTGGCCCAAGGCGGTGCTTACCGCGAAAACGAAGCCCGCGCCGAACGCGCCATGGATTCCAACCCACAAGAAAAAGAGCGTGGCATCACAATTTTGGCCAAGTGCACCAGCATCGTTTATGGCCAAGGCGCTGACGAAGTCCGCATCAATATCGTCGACACCCCAGGTCACGCCGACTTTGGTGGCGAAGTGGAGCGCGTTCTCTCGATGGTCGATGGCTGTTTGCTGTTGGTCGACGCGACCGAAGGCCCGATGCCACAAACCAAATTCGTGCTGACCAAGGCCTTGGCCCTCGGCCTGCGCCCCATCGTGGTCCTGAACAAAGTAGACCGCCCCACCGCGCGTCCAGATGAAGTCCTCGACGAAGTGTTTGAGCTGTTCATGGCGCTCAATGCCACCAATGAGCAATTGGACTTCCCCTCGGTTTATGCGTCTGGCCGCGATGGCTGGGCCTCACTTATGCTGGATGGCTCACGCGAAAATCTAAACCCCTTGTTCGAGACCATTATCGAGCACGTGCCCGCCCCTGATGCAGCGCTGCGTCGTGACGAGCCTTTCAAGATGCTGGTGACCATGCTGGATTCTGACCCCTTCTTGGGCCGAATCCTGACGGGTCGTGTTGAAAGCGGGCGCTTGACGGCTGGCACGGTCGTAAAAGGCCTCAGCATTGACGGCAAAACCATCGAACGGTCGCGCATTTCTAAAGTATTGGCGTTCCGCGGCTTGCGCCGTCAGCCGATTGAAGAAGCGGAAGCAGGCGACATCGTCTCCATCGCCGGTCTGTCCACCACCACCGTGGCCGATACGATTGGCGACATGGACGTTACGGAAGCCATTCACGCAACCCCGATCGATCCACCAACGCTGTCAGTCACCGTCATGGTGAATTCGAGCCCACTGGCTGGTCGCGATGGCGACAAGGTTCAAAGCCGCGTGATCCGGGACCGACTGCTAAAGCAAGCTGAGACCGACGTGGCGATCAAGGTGACTGAGACCGCTGATAAGGACGCTTATGAGCTGCAAGGCCGTGGCGAATTGCAAATCGGTGTGCTGTTGGAAGGCATGCGCCGCGAAGGCTTTGAAATGTCGATCTCGCGCCCCCGCGTTCTGACCAAGCTGGATGAAGATACCGGCCAGAAGATGGAGCCTTTGGAAGAAGTCGTCATCGACGTGGATGACGAATATGCGGGTGTCGTGGTTGAAAAAATGTCGATCCGTAAGGGCGAGTTGCAAGACATGCGTCCCTCCGGCGGCGGCAAGACCCGCGTCACCTTCTTGGCACCCGCACGCGGCCTCATCGGCTATCACTCTGAATTCCTGACCGACACGCGCGGCTCTGGCATTATGAACCGCATCTTCCACAGCTGGACGCCGTGGAAGGGCAATATCAATGGCCGCCATAATGGCGCATTGATCGCCAATGACAGCGGCAAGTCGGTTGTCTATGCGCTGTGGTATCTCGAAGAGCGCGGCGTATTGTTCATCGATGGTGGCGAAGACGTCTATCAGGGCATGATCATTGGCGAGAACGCCAAGCCAGAAGACATGGACGTCAATCCGCTGAAGGAAAAGAAGCTGTCGAACGTGCGTTCGTCTGGCAAGGATGAAGCCATGCGTCTCACCCCGCCACGCCGCATGACGTTGGAACAAGCCATTGCTTGGATCGATGACGATGAATTGGTGGAAATCACCCCAAAGTCTATCCGCATCCGCAAGATGGAACTCAATCCAGCCTTCCGTAAGCGCAAGCCTAAAGCGGACTAATCAGATCACTATCTTGAAACAGGGGGCTTGAGGCAGACGCTTCAAGCCCCTTTTTCATTTGGGGCTGGCGACAATCCTACCATCGTGTAGCGAGGCGATTTCGGTATTGGAAAAGCCGATTTCAGTCAGGATTTCCAACGTATGCTCACCCAAGATCGGTGCAGGGGCGGGGGCAAGCCGGTCCACACCCATGAAATGGATCGGGCTGCCAGGCATCAGATAGCTGCCTATGCCGGGCTGGTGCAGCATGGCAAACATCGGATTGTCGAGACTGCAGTCGGGATCTTCCTCGACGGCTTGCTTGAACGTCCGATACTGGCTCCATGTCACGTCAGAGCCTGCAAGGCTTGTGGTGACTTCCGACAGGGTGCGGGCTTCGAAATAGGGCTTGAGCAAGGCTGTGATGGCATGGCGATGGATAAAGCGTTCGCCTTCTTGATCTAGATCGGCATTGATCCGTTGGCTCAAGTCAGCAATGGCTGCCTCCGCGCCAGTAGCTGCCTTAAGATTGCGCCATTGTCGGTCAGTGAGGGCGACGACCATAACCCGATGTCCATCTTGGCAGACAAAGTCCTGCGCATAAGCGCCAAACAGCGAATTACCCATTTTTGGCCGGTCGCTGCCATTGATGCTGGCTTCGGCAATAATCCCAAGATTGCCCAACATGGCGAGCGCTGTGTCCTTCAAAGCCAATTCCATCAATTGTCCCTTGCCCGTCTTGCGGCGATGGCGGTCGGCGGCGATGATGGCCATGGCGGCCTGTTGGCCTGTTATACAATCCCATGCGGGCAAGGCGTGGCCGACAGGCTCGCTGGACCCTTCAGGCCCTGTAGCCATCGGGAAACCGATAGCAGGGTTGACGGTATAATCCACCTGTGGCCCGCCATGGCGATCCCCAAGAACCGCCATCATGATCAGATCTTCGCGATGCTGTTTCAGGCCCTCATAGGACATCCAGCCGCGTAGGCGCAGATTGGTCAGAAAGATCCCCGCATCTTCGCCGGGTCGACAGATAAGACGCGTGAGAATCTCGCGCCCCTCTGGCGTCGTCATATCGACGGCGAGGCTCCGCTTGCCCTTATTCAGGCCCGCCCAGAATAGGCTCTTCCCGGATTTAGTGATGGGCCAACGTTCGGCATCAAGGCCACCTTGCAAGCGGTCAAAGCGTATCACATCGGCACCCATTTGCGCCAAAGTCATCCCAGCCAGCGGGGCAGCTACAAAGGCTGACCCCTCGACCACGCGCATACCGTCCAATATTCTGTTCATTCTGTTTCCCCCGCCGACCATCATTCGTGTTTGGTTTGGGTCGGCTATCTATTGTGTGTTGTTCGGCTTCAGGCCCAAGTCATTTGGGCCTCCATAGTGACAGCCTTGTCGCCATTGGCGGCGTAAATTTGGGTGCTCGCGGGATCAGACTGCGCGCCATTGAAGCTTACTGAGTCAAAATCGAACAAGGGGCGCACACCTTTGAACCGGTAAGCCTGTGGCCTTCGGTCAGCCTGTTCTAAGCAGGCAAAGTGGAAGGCCAGAATAGCTTGTAATGGCCCATGCACCACAAGGCCCGGATAATTCTCCACCCCCATCGCATAGTCGCGGTCGTAATGGATGCGGTGGCCATTAAAGGTCAGCGCGGAGAAGCGAAATAAAAGAACGGGGTCAAGCGAGACATCATGTCGCCACGTGCACGTCGGCAAAGCCATGGGCTCTGGTGGGGAAAAGACCTTGGGAATATCCATATAGACGATGTCTTGCTCTTCCTCATACGCAAGGCTCGCCCCTATTCGGATTTCATGGCGGACGGTGACGAAGAACATGGTCCCCGCGCGGCCCTGCTTTTCGGTGATCTTCAGGATGGTCGAGGTCTTGGTGGCGCGGTCGCCAACATGCAGATCATGGTGAAAGGTGCAGCGACTGCCAGCCCACATCCGACGCGCCAACGTGATGGGCGGCAGAAACCCACCCCGCTTGGGATGGCCATCTGGGCCTATTTGATGACTGGGGGCGCGGGGCAGGAAATAGAGCCAGTTCCACACAGGCGGCAGGACCGCGCCGTCTGTGGCAAAATCTGCGGGATTGAGGTTCAAAGTTGCCGCCAAGCCCTGCGCCGGGCCTGCAGCGAGGGTTTCTTCCAGCGTTTCTTGTCGTCCCAGCCAGTTTGAAATGGGTTCCTGTGTCATCACCGCACCCCGTTTGGAAAGCTGTTCCAACCAGAAGGGGCAGCAATCACGATCCAGAGACCATGGCCTTGAACTCTGCACAAGGTGAAACGGTCTGGTAAGCGTCGGCATGATCGCTCTGCGCACGCTCCAGAAGTACGATCCCCACCGCTTTTTGGGTGCTTTAGGGCTGTTTTGCTAAAACCCCTAGCGTAGTAGCCTAGGTAGAGTGAAATGCGTACAGAGAGACAGATGTTGCTTATCCGACTGTCTCGGTTCAGCATTTTTTACCCCTACAGCGCTTTCACCAAACAGTGCCTATCCGATTAAGTGGCCAGCGGCTCCAGCGGGGCAGAGGCCAACGGCACGGGCTTGACGCGACTTAAATGTTTACGCCTTGGCCGCACAATGAACGAAAAAACCCCTCTCCAGAGCTGGAGAGGGGCTTAGCCATTACCAAATGCGGACGCGGTTCTCTGGCGCAACATAAAGTTTGTCACCCGGCCGCACGTTGAAGGCTTGGTACCAGGCGTCGGAGTTTTGGACGGCACCATTGACGCGGAACTGAGCTGGGGAATGGGGCCCGGTCTGGACTTGGTTGCGCAGGGCTTCTTCGCGTTGGAGGGCTCGCCACACTTGGCTCCACGCCAAGAAGAAGCGCTGATCGCCGGTCACGCCATCCAAGACAGGGGCCTTCTTGCCTTTCAGTGACAGCTTATAGGCCTGATGGCCAACGATGACGCCGCAATGGTCGCCAATATTCTCCCCAAGGCCGAGTTGGCCATTCAGTTTCACGCCGGGCAGAGGTTCAAAGGCACTATATTGGGCCACCATTTTCGCCCCAAGCGCTTTAAATGCGGCCACATCAGCTGGTGTCCACCAGTCGCGTAAAACGCCGTTTTCATCATATTTGGCGCCCTGATCGTCGAAGCCATGACCCATTTCGTGCCCAATGACGCCGCCGATGCCGCCATAATTGACCGCGGGGTCTGCGAATTCATCAAAGAAGGGGGGCTGCAGAATGGCTGCCGGGAACACAATCTCATTGTAGCTCGGATTGTAATAAGCATTCACTGTCTGGGGATTCATGAACCAGCGCGTCTTGTCGGTCTTTTTCTTGAGGTCCTCAAGATCATTTTTGACTTCAAATGCTTGGACTCGACGCTCATTGCCAAGGGGATCGCCTGCTTTAATCTCCAAAGCGCTATAGTCGCGCCACTTGTCTGGATAGCCAATTTTTGGATTGAATGTTGCCAGCTTTCGCTGTGCCTTGACCTTTGTTTCAGGCGACATCCAAGTCAGGCCATCAATGCGGACCTTAAAGGCT
>CALRLV020000170.1:0-6573 GCA_943368895.1 Ferrovibrio terrae | reverse complement strand
TACTTTGACGGTGTGTGGCGCGGAAAGGGCGCAAGGGCAAGAGGGCCAAACCTATTTTGCTTGGCACGCCGCCTTTAGGGGTGCCCGCTCCATTTGTCCGGGAAAGCGGGCCAAAGAGGCGGCAGGCCGGATCGGGCGCGGCACCAAATTTCCTTGGCAGGCCGGACAAGTTCCAGAGAGCCTGCCTGTGGCGCAGGCCTCGCAATAGGTACACTCAAACGTGCAGATAAAGGCCTTGCCACTATCTGCGGGCAAATCGCGATCGCAACATTCGCAATTGGGTTTGAGTGCCAGCACCGCCCTAGACGTCCAGTTCTTCCGCGTAGCGCGCATTTTCCTGAAGCCATTTAAAGCGTAGCTCAGGCTTACGCCCCATCAAGGTCTCAACCAGCTCTCCTACACTTGGCAGATCGCCCTCGGGGATGACTAAGCGCGCCAATGTGCGGGTAGCCGGATTCATGGTAGTGACTTTCAACTGCGCTGGCATCATTTCGCCTAAGCCTTTGAAGCGGCCGATTTCGACCTTGGCCCGCGGATTGAAGGCGGTCTTCAACAGTTCGTCCTTATGTGCATCATTCTTGGCATAAACCGTCTTGCCGCCATGGGTCAGACGATAGAGCGGTGGCAAAGCCACAAACAGGCGGCCCGAATGGACCAATTGCGGCATAGCGCGGAAGAAATAAGTGGCGAGCAAAGCGGCAATGTGAGCGCCATCGACGTCGGCGTCAGTCATGATGATGACGCGCTCATAGCGTAAATCCTGCACCCGAAACTTGCTGCCAGGGGCGACGCCCAATGCAAGGGCGAGGTCGGAGAGTTCCTGATTACCCGCAAGCTTGTCCCCGCCTGCGCTGGCGACGTTCAAGATTTTGCCGCGCAGCGGCAGAATGGCTTGGGTGTTGCGGTCGCGCGCCTGTTTGGCGCTGCCACCTGCCGAATCACCTTCGACGATGAAGATTTCTGTCCCAATCGCATCTTGACGCGCGCAATCGGCCAGCTTGCCCGGTAAGCGCAATTTACGGGTCGCGCTTTGGCGTTGGACTTCTTTTTCCTTCCGCCGCTTCAGACGGTCATCGGCTTGGGCGATCGCCCAATCCAGCAGTGCGCGGGCTTCACGTGGGCTCGCGCCCAGCCATTGGTCGAATGGATCGCGAATGGCATTTTCAACAATGCGGGCAGCTTCTGCCGTTGCCAGCCTGTCCTTGGTTTGGCCAACAAATTCCGGCTCGCGCACAAACACACTGATCAGCGCCGCTGCGGTGCCAAACACGTCTTCGGAGGTGATTTGGGCAGCCTTTTTATCGCCCACCAACTCCCCATAATTGCGCAAGCCCTTAGAGATAACAGTCCTAAGGCCTTGTTCATGGGTGCCACCTTCGGGCGTCGGGATGGTATTGCAATAGGAGAGCAAAAACCCATCGCGGTCGCCAAAGCCGCGCACCCCCCAAGTCAACGCCCATTCAACCGCGCCATGCCCCCCAGATTGGGCCGTGCGGCCGGCAAACATGGTGGTGGTGACAGTGGGGGCTTCACCAATACTGCCTTGAAGATAGTCAGCCAGACCGTTCGGGAAGCACAAGACTTCTTCTAAAGGTGTGGAATCGCCCGGGCGGATACGCTCTGGCGCGCACTTCCAGCGAATTTCAACGCCGCGGAACAGATAGGCTTTAGACCGCGCCATGCGAAACAGGCGCGCTGGGTCCAAGCTGGCACCTTCGCCGAAAATGTCTGGATCAGGGTGAAAACGCACAACTGTTCCGCGACGATTGTGGACGGGGCCCAAATGCTCAATCGGGCCTTGCGGGATGCCGCGCGAAAACACCATGCGATAGAGCCGCTTGTCGCGCGCGACTTCTACTTCAAGGCGATCCGACAGCGCATTGACCACGGATACACCCACGCCGTGCAAGCCGCCGGAAGTCTGATAAGCCTTATCTGAGAATTTACCGCCCGCATGCAGAACTGTCATGACGACTTCGAGGGCAGATTTATCGACATATTTGGGGTGTGGGTCGATGGGAATGCCGCGCCCATTATCGGAAACGGCCAGCGCGCCATCGGCCTCTAGGGTCACCTCAATGCGGGTCGCGTGTCCCGCAACCGCTTCATCCATTGAGTTGTCGAGCACTTCGGCAAACAAATGGTGCATCGCGCGCGCATCGGTGCCCCCAATGTACATGCCAGGCCGTTTACGAACAGGCTCTAGCCCTTCAAGAACTTCAATATCCTTCGCGGAATAACCTGCGGTGGCTGCAGAGACACCTGCTGGCTCTAGGTCATCAAACAAACCAGATTTCGGAGCGGCATTGGCAGCCATTCGGCGGGATTCCTTGAATTTTAATGCGAACAAAAGCGGCGTGATATGGGCTCTTGTTTGGGCTGTGGGTCAAGCCTTTGTGTTAGCTATCACAGGCTTTCGGTCTCTTCATAAACAGCTTGCGCTCTTGTAAACCCTGTGTTTACTTACCTTATGGTAACAACAGGGCTCGCGTGCGGGGGGCTCTCCTAGAGCTTGATCTAGAAGTCCCGCGCGACACGGCTCGCGCTGTACCAATTTGAGCGAAGGGATCAAGAGTTGTGACACATCAATTATTGGAAACTGTCCTGGCCATGGGGAAAGAACCATTAGGCTCCATGGGCGAAGGCATTGTAAAATGGTTTGACCCTGTCAAAGGCTTTGGCTTTGTCCAAATGAAGGTCGGCGAGGGCGAAAACATCCACGAAATAGACGCTTTACTGCACGTCAGCGTGCTGCGGAAGCATTCCACCGACATCCCGAAGGAAGGCGATGAAATCACCGTTTTGACCGCAGAGGGTGATCGGGGCTTGCAAGTTGTCGGGATTTTGAGCCTGCGACCCGTGTTTCGGCCACCGCCAGAAGATGTGGATCAATTTGTGCCGGTCACCGTCAAATGGTTCAACCGCTCAAAAGGCTACGGCTTTGCTGGCCTGACCAGTGAAGGCGCTGCGTCGGAGGACATCTTCCTTCATGTGGCGACGCTGCGCCGTGGCGGCATTGATATGGTTGACGGCGGGGAGGCTTTGCGCGCTCGGGTGGAGCGCAGTGCAAAGGGTGCTGTGGCGACCGCTGTTGTTCGCGGCTAATATCGAAGGGTCGCTCTGGAGAGCTTTAGTTGGATCTTAGGCACCCATCTTGGCGGACCTCGACAGGTCGTGATAGGGAAGGGCATGACTAAGTTTCTACACTTCATTATCCTAGCCCTTGTGGCGTGTGTCGCCCTACCATCCACCTCTTTTGCCCAAGCAGCGGCGATTGAAGGGCCACAGCGTGGCCTAAGGGTTGAGAAATTGTCTATTGCGACGCCGTCCGGCGTTCGCTCGTTCAATGTGGAAATGGCCGATACCCCGCGTTCGCGTGAGATCGGGATGATGTGGCGGACCAATGTGCCCCGCGGCACCGGTATGTTGTTTGACTTCAAGACCCCAGAAGCGGCAACCTTTTGGATGGAGAACACGCTGGTATCTCTCGACCTGATATTCATTCGTGCCGATGGGCGCATCGCCAATATTGCGGCTAATGCACAGCCCTTGTCCCGCGCACTTATCCCTTCAGACGGCCCCGTCTTGGCGGTTCTGGAAATTGGCGCCGGTGAATCTCGCCGCTTGGGTTTGGCTCCAGGACAGCGCGTAACGCACCGAATTTTCGCGCCAGCACGCGCAAAAAAATGAGACTTCAGTAAAATCTGTTTAGGGCGCTTGCCCTAATCGGTCTGGTCGCGCTATACGCGCGCCTCTCGGGGAGTAGCGCAGTTTGGTAGCGCATCTGGTTTGGGACCAGAGGGTCGCAGGTTCGAATCCTGTCTCCCCGACCATTTCTGGTCGATGTTACAAGCGGGACATGCTGATTTAATGCATTGCCCGCTTTTACATTTCTGCCGAACGCGCTCATGATGAGACATCTAGTTTCGAGGCCTTCATGACATTTGCAAAAATCTACCGTCCAGCCAAAACCGCCATGCAGTCGGGCCGGGCCAAGAGCAATGTTTGGATGTTGGAGTTTGAATCAAACGCGGTTCGGTCATCAGACCCCTTGATGGGTTGGACCTCATCATCTGATACCCAAGGCCAAGTGCGTCTGACCTTTGATACGCGCGACGAAGCAATTGCTTATGCGCAAAAATATAATCTGGCGTTTCAGGTTATTGATCGGCAAGAGCCTAAGCGGATTCCGCGTGCCTACGCCGACAATTTCACCTTTTACCGCCGTGAACCCTGGTCTCACTAGGCCCAATAGCTCAGCTGGATAGAGCATCCGCCTTCTAAGCGGACGGTCGCAGGTTCGAGCCCTGCTTGGGTCGCCAGTTCTTAGTGTTTTGCGTTCTTTGCCAAACCGCTCTGCCCCGTTATGAAAGCATTATGACCACACTCGCAAATGATCTTGATATCCGCTCCGCCCGTCCAGACCAACTTGTGGCTGGGGCCACGGGCGATTGGGAAATTATCGTGGGCCTTGAAGTCCATGCGCAGGTGAGCGCGCAGTCTAAGCTGTTTTCAGGTGCCAGCGCTTCTTATGGCGGCGCACCAAACGCCCATGTCAGCTTGGTGGATGCGGGCATGCCGGGGATGTTGCCCGTTTTGAACCGCTTTTGCGTCGAACAAGCGGTGCGGACCGGCCTTGGCCTTGGGGCTAAGATCAATTTGTGGAGCCGGTTTGACCGGAAAAATTATTTCTATCCCGACCTGCCCCAGGGCTATCAAATCAGCCAATTCGCCCACCCCATCGTGGGCGAGGGCACGTTGAACGTCGACTGCGACAATGGCGAAACAGTTCCCATTCGCATTGAGCGCATTCACTTAGAACAAGATGCTGGCAAGTCGATCCATGATCTCGACCCGCGCGCCACCTATGTCGATTTGAACCGTTCGGGTTGTGCTCTGATGGAAATCGTTTCCAAGCCCGACATCCGGTCAAGCGAAGAAGCGGCCAATTATTTCAAGGCGCTTCGGGCCTTGGTGCGTTATTTGGGCACGTGTGACGGCAATATGGATGAAGGCTCGATGCGGGCGGACGTCAATGTGTCGGTGCGCAAGCCCGGTACGCCTTTCGGGACGCGGTGCGAAATCAAGAATGTGAACTCCACCCGCTATGTCGCTTTGGCGGTGGATTATGAGGCACGCCGGCAAATTGAGATTCTCGAAGATGGCGGTACGATCACGCAACAAACCCGCTTGTTCGATGTGAAGACGGGCAAGACACGCTCGATGCGCTCGAAAGAAGATGCGCATGATTACCGCTATTTTCCAGACCCAGATCTATTGCCACTAGAATTGGATCAGGCTTGGGTGGATGCGATCAAGGCCAGTTTGCCGGAACTGCCCGATGCCAAAAAGCAGCGCTTTAAGGCCGATTATGGCCTCTCGCCTTATGATGCGGCGGTTCTGGTGTCTGACAAGGATGCGGCAGACTTCTTTGAAACCGCGGCCAAAGGGCGAGACGCCAAGCTGGTCAATAGCTGGATGACGGTTGAATTGTTTGGCTGGCTGAACAAGCATGACAAGACCTTGGCCGAAACCCCTGTATCGGCAGAGCGTTTGGGCGAATTGGTTGATTTGATCAGCAATGGCACGATCAATGGCAAGATCGCCAAAGACGTCTTCCCCCGTATGATCGAAACCGGCGATGCACCCTTGGTGATTGTTGAGCGCGAAGGCCTGAAACAAGAGACTGACACGGGCCTGATCGAGGAGACGGTCGATGCGTTGATCGCCGCTAACCCGGACAAGGTTGAAGAAGCTCGCAATAAACCAAAAGCGCTTGGCTGGTGGGTTGGTCAATTGATGAAGGCAACCGGCGGCAAAGCCAGCCCTGCAGTCATCAATGAAGTGATCAAGGCGAAGCTGGGGCTTTAAGCGCCCCAGCATTGCTAGCGCTTGGATTTAGCAGCCGGCGCAATCACGTCGGTCTTGACCCTTTGTGGCCAGAAATCGGGCATCAGCCCGCTGCAGGCGTTCATCTCGATCAAGCTCGTCAGCACAAAATTGGTGCCATCCCAAGTATAGGTTTGTGCCGATCCACAATCGCCAATGCCACGGCCTTTTGAAAAGGCACTGATTTGGCCAGTTTCCGGCTCAATGCTGACATTCACAAGGCTGTTGGCATCTTCCGCATCAGCTGCAGGCTCTGGCGTCGAAAAACGATAAGGTTCCAGCTTGGTTGAACTGGTCTGGAGATAGAATTTGGACCACATATTATAGGCCCCAGCGCCACAGGGGATTGCCCATAAGGTGCGGCCCTTGCCGAGATTAAAGCCCTCAATGCCTTGACCGCCAGGGTCTAAGCGTTCGCTATCATCGCATTCGGCCTTTCGGCGCTCGCTCACCAGTCTTGGCACCAAGGTGCGGCTTGATTGCTTGGTAAAGGCAACTGCATTTACGCGTGGGGCTGCCGGGGCAGGGGGAACGCGCTCGCGCGCCAACTTCCCAACATCCACCCAAGCCCCGGACGTGCCCGTGCGTCCTTGCAACGCTTCAACGGCGCGAAGGGCGGCAACAAAGCCTGAGAGGCTGGCAAAGGATTGCACCGTGCGACTGGTGCCGCTTGAATAAACAACA